>DTPJ01000298.1 GCA_011334435.1 Candidatus Poribacteria bacterium
ATGCTGACAACGCTATCACCAGTATAAATAACCCCTTCTTTTGGAAGATAGGTATATATGTCTGTAATTGAGTGATTGACGCCAGATGTGAAAAGCTCCACGGTTCTATCATTATTTGTCAATGCAATTCTATCAGTAACGCCGATAAATACACCTTTTTTGCCCTGTTCAATGTATCGTTTTCTAAGATTTTCATGGCAGATAACCGCGACTCCCTTTTCAATAAAACCGTCAACACCGAGGTCATGATCCCAATGTCCATGAGTGATGATCAAGACTTTTATGGGTTTATCGGTTATTTGCTTAACCTCACTGAACATCTCTGATGTCGCTTCAAGGTTTGGTGCTTCTATGGCGATAACGAAATCGTCGCAGACTATATATCCTCCGTTGGATTGCCCTCTTCCTATGTCGCCGATCCGCATATAAACGCCGTCAGCTACTTTTGTTATATTAGATAGGTTCTCTTTTGACATTATTTAGCCTCCTTGCTATTATTTCTTTTGAATTAGACAAGATTTTATCAATCTCTTTTAACTCATCTGACCATCTGCCTTTTCTGCTATGAATTAAAATCTTTATCTTGCAATTTTTATTACTTAACTTATCAATTCTATATGCGATCTCCTCAGCATTTAGCCTTTTACGATTACGAACTGAATCACAAGAGTCAATATCCCACCCCTTATCTGGGACTAATCCCTGCTCCCTCACAATTTCATCAAGCAAAGGCGGTAGATAATTTGGGACTTCTGGGCAACAGAAAACCTTGCATTGATAAGAAATGCCTTTTGATCTTAAAACTTCCTCTATGGTATCGTTAGTTTTAGCGATCTGCCATCTCCATTGTTCAGGATTTCTTATGTAATAAGCCCTTACTCGTTTTAAGTGCATTCTAGGGTGCGTATAAGTATGATTTGCAATTGTATAGCCTGCATTGAGAATTTCGGGCAAAGTATCCGGATAATTTTTTATATTTCGCCCTATCAAACCAAAGATTGCGTTTTTTACGCCTAATTCTTTTAATGTCTTGACGAGTTCTGATGTATATATGTCAGGTCCGTCATCAACCCTGACTATAACGTTATTCCATACGTTAAAAGGTTCTTTATATTGTGGAGTATTGACCGCTGGTAATGGCGTTTTAAGATGCTCAACTTTTGGGACGTCTTTTATCGGCGTCAATATCACAATAGATAGTATCATTAATATAATGATAATATAAAAAATTAGTGGATTTTTCATTTTTGGTCATTCAATAAGTTCGTTAATTGCGTAAGAAAGCACTTTTCTAATTTCCTTTTCTGTATCATCGTCAATAGGTTTGGGTCTATGATTTTTTAATATCATATTCTTTTTTTCTATACATCTGGTCATCATATCTTTTGCGTTATCATCTCGCCACGCCTGCCAAAATTGTCTATCAAGAAGCGTTGGAAACCACAATTCCTTACGAAAATGACGGACAGTATGCTCTTGTGAAAGGAAAGTTCCGCCTTCTGATACAACAGTGTTTATCACATCAAGTCCAAGTGTTTCATCGGATATTTCAAATCCACGCATGATACGTTCAACATATCCGATAACCTCGTCTTGCATAATAAGCATAGTAAGCGATGAAGCCTGATCAACCCCACTTATGCCAAGATGCCCAAATATATCAGCTCCTGATAATGCCCCTAATACAAGCGTAATGCCAACTTCAACGCCTGCCTGAGCGTCAACGGTTTTGCTATCGGTAAGTCCGACATTAATATAGACAGGCAGACCATAATATTTTCCCATCTGCGTCATAGCAACAGCCATCAAAGCCTGTTCTGGTCCTGAAAAGACTAATTGAGTGGTTCGCATATCAAAAGCATGTGGTATTCCGCCATAACATACAGGCGTGCCTTGTCTGATCAATTGGACAATGACAATACCTGCTAATATTTCTGCGTTTTCCTGTGCGAGTGTGCCTGCCAAAGTGCCGGGTGCTGTCGCTCCAACCTGTGCCATCGGTCCTATCGGGACAGGTAGAGGAAATTTGCATGTCTCAAATAGCAGATCAACACCATGAAATGGGAATTTCAAAGGGCTTATTGGCTCTAAAAAAGGATAACCATAAGGATATTTGATCGCATCTTCTTCGCTACCTGCAACCGCAGAGAATAGTTCAAGGATATATTTTGCCGATTTTCTATCATAAAACCAGAATGTAATGGGCTTAGTTGTGTTTCTGAGCAATTCCGCTGCGACCTTAACACATCTATAATTAATGGGCAATTCTTTCGGATCAGACATAGCACCGACTATGTTTATATTCTCCAAAGCGTCACCGACAATGCCTGCAATGGCGACATCATCAATAGACGCAGGACGTCTTTCTAAACATAGGTCATCAACCCAATGTGCCTCCCCTGCGATTGAGTTATAATTCCGCTCACCATATCCAAAACGGGCTTTTTTGTCTCTGTCCCTGCCATAAATACAAAACTTTTTTCCGCATTTTTCAATGGATTCCATCACTAACTTTTCGGGAATCTTGACCCTCTGCTTTGACTCGTCAACTTCCGCGTTCGCTTGCTTAAATAGCTTTAAGACCTCGTCATGTGATACTTGGACTCCGATTGTCTCTAAAATCTTGATTGATGCGTTATGTATTTGTCCTATCTGCTCATCTGTAAGAACCTTGAATTCCATAATTAATCCTTTACCTGTCAAAATGAATTACAACTAATACAAGATCAATAATGTTTACGATACCGTCTCCGTTAATGTCAGCATTATTGACTGAAATTTGACCGAATTTTTTCCCAAAATTAAGTTTCACAATTTCAAGATCGCTGATATTAACCTTTCCGTCTTTATTTGTATCCCAAAGAGACATTGACAAAATATTAGGAAGCCAATTTAAGATGATCTCACTGATCACTTTTCCTCTGATTGATATAGGCTTCCCTGTTTGAAAGATGATCCCAATTCGTCCTCCTGTTTTTTTGTTCTTAACTATTACAGGATCAGCAAGATCAGAGCCATTATCAGCAAATATGATCTCACTTTCCCAATCGCTTCCTGATAATTCGTTTAGATGAAATGGTCTGTCTGTGACAAAATCTTTAAGTGAAGGAGTAAATTTCCTTCCAGACTCAGTGACCTTTACAAACGTATTGTCTCCCCACATCGTAGTCGGAATATCCATCATATTCATAAGCCCATCAGCACCATTTCTCCCTTTTCCATAGAAGATATAATCACCAGAGTTAAGGAAAATATTGCCATCATCTAAAAATAGTTCCGCTAATGAATCATTTGGATTTTGATTGCCTGACGGATATATTGAATCGGGAAAATCCCCAAATAAAATTATAATATCGGGCTGACCGTTTTTTATGTGCGATAAAATCCATTCTGGCAAATCCTTTTGGCTTACAATTCTAACATCGTTCACCTTCTTACTAAGCGATTGAATAATGATATTAGCCTCATTTTTAGCGTCAGATTCCGATATCCATGATGTTGACTCTACATATATCGCTATGTCAATAGGGATTTCTTTTGACGGATCAGCCTTGCTTTTGTTTCTATGCGATATTGTGCTAAGAGATTCAGTTACGGAACTCTCTTTATTTCCCAAAACTGCGGTTATCGCATAGTAATATTTGCCGTTTGATGGCGGAAGGTCAATATAAGACAAACCTTTTACTCCTTTAATTAAAGGAGCAGGTTTAGATGTTTCGTAGATCGGCTTTGTGTCACGATAGATGTTATAGGATTCTGGATTTTGTTCATAAGGTTTATCCCATGTTAGCTTAACCGTTCCATCAGGTTCAGATACAGTTGGGACAGAGAAATTCACAGGAGGTCTTGGAATAAGTCCCTTATATATATCTGCATATTTCGCAGTCAATTCAAGATAAAGATCGCCATAATTTTGGCTTGGCTCTATATGTGTGTTTTCCCACCATTCGTTGAAAGTAGAGATCAAAAGCCAATCAGGTTGAGTGTCCAGTGATGCCTCATAAGTTTTAATATAGGTTTTTCCATTAGCCCGATCTGTTGTAAAACCTTGTCTGCCCGGTAAGATTGTATCATCATAGCCCGGTTGAGCAGTTGCACACCATATTTTTAGCTGAGGTTTATTATCTAACCAGCCATAAGTTTTTGTCGCATCTTCCGCTTGTTTAAAGATTTCGTCTGTCTTAGTTGGTCCGTAGGTATGTAATCCATCAAAGATTGGGAGATAGTTTAAATCTAATGTATCTGCGATAAAGAAGGCATCATAACCTTCATCTCTAAGCGTTTTGAAAATCTTTTCCCATGTATTTGCAGGCACAGTCGCAGTTGCCCATACAAATATAACTGGCTTTTCGTTAAATTGCAGAAATCGCTTATCTTTTCCATAAGTTTGAATGAAATATCTCATCCAAGAAAGAATTTCACTTTCGGGACGAGGACCGGGCGGATCACCTGTTAGCGTCTCAAAATAGATTGAGACCTTAAAATTCATACTTTCTGCAATTGACAGAAGCTTTTGAAGATTTTTATCAGTGTAGTCATTTGGTCCCCACCATGAAGATATAAAGCCGTCTATGCCTGATTGTTTAGCCAAATAGATATGATGATAAATGGTAGATACATCATCAGAACTATAAGGAATCAATGGCTTATCTAATAGATATGGAACTTTCCATGAATCAAGATGATACCATGGATAATAGAAGGCAAGGACAAGTTTTTGTATATCTGATCGTGAATATTCAAAGTCGCCTTCTAACAATTTCAAAGCATCAATTGTGAAGGCTTTTGGATTAGGATGTCCGCCAGTTATTGTATTTTTAACTGTATCAATCAGCTTTGGCGTGCTTTTATTGTAATTATAGAAGTCTATTTGGACAATTCCTAAACTTCCTTTGGTGCTTTCAAAGGATAACGAGGACAAGTTTTCAGATTTCAGTATAATGTCAAATTGGGCTTGGACGCTTTGTCCCTTTAAAGCGTTATCAAGTGATTGATTAACACTAAGAGAAGTTGATGTCCAACCTTGTGTCATTGACCCTTGTAGTGATATTGCTTTAGCGTTAATTATGCGACTGTTATCTTTTATTGATAGAATAGTCCAATCTGATGACGATGTGATGACAATTCTAACCCTATCAAAAGACGCTTTTACATCAAAGGAAAAAGAAAGACAAGTTATAGCTAAAAGCAATATTATAGATAAAATTTTCATTGATATTGCCTTATGTTTTAATTACTCCGTAATTCTGAGAAGCAGTAATTTACGGGTTATGTTAATACTTCTTAGTTGACCTTTGCCAGAGTAATCCTGCCTAAGCGCAGAATAAAGCTCTCTGCTACTACTTATCAATTTCGGATCAACCCAGACCAGATAATCAAAAGTCCTATCAGCTATCACATTTTCTTTAAATGATTTGGTATTCTTTTTTATTATGCGGTTGATGGCAAAACCGATGTCCTCGTTATCTTCCTCACTGAATTTGCCCTGAATGCTAAATGTCACCTTATATTGCACGCCACGTGTCAGATCGTCTTTCCAATAAGCGTTCAGTCTGGTCAAAACGTTATCTATTGCCCCATTAATCGCCTCTTCTATTAAGGGGAGATCGGCTGATGGTCTTTCTTGACTATATCCTGTCTCTGTTCCTAATAATCTGGCAGTTGTAGTCTCATAAGCCCTAACGCCGACGCTTGCTTTACGGACAATACTGCCACCTAATCTTCTCTCTTGAATATCAACTGTGAACGTTATATAGACATCGCTTCCAATAGCCAAAGCCAATTGATAGCTGAGATCGTTTTCTAACCCTTTAATGCCTTGTTGAGCTTCTGTCAGACCGTCAATGACTAATTTCTGCTCTGGAACTTGGACGTCGTATTTTCTGCTTGTGAGATAAGACTCTATTGATTGTGCAGCGTGTTTCAATCTTGGGTCTCTGTTCATTGTATCAACGGGGTCTTCACCTTTTGGCACTTCGGGAACAACCATGATCATAGGCAGACCGATTGTCTCAGTGATCTGCAATCTGGGCTTTATAACC
>DTPJ01000193.1 GCA_011334435.1 Candidatus Poribacteria bacterium
GAGTTTACATCTTTGACATCTCTCAGAAACATATCAACAGTTCCTGTTTTTAAGAAATACATCAAATACCAAGGTTTTGAATTTCCGCCACTTCCTGCTGGTTTATGATAGCCTTTTGTGATAATTCCTGAATGATCAGGCGGAGGGGTATTGTTGTTAAAGAACCAACAAGCTATTGTGAAATCTCCTTTGAACTTAAAATCATCATGGTCAGGGATCATTACATAAGCCTCTGTCCCATTAACCGAAATAGCAGAGCCAATTTTGCCGTTTTTGTCAAATTGAGCATTTCCGATCAATTCACCGTCATGACCCTTGTTAGAAGCATCTTTGACGTTCTTTCCTGAACCTTCGTCAAATAGCCATGCGCCGACTAAACCCTCCAACGAGTAACTGGATATTAGCGGAACTAAAGCGATTGTCAATATACATATTAGCAAAATTAAACGTTTAAGCATAAAGATACCTCCTTATAAAACTCTGGACGTTAAAATTACTAAACTTTGGACAGTTTACAAATTATAATCACATATTTAGCTAGAAAGTCCCTCTAAATTTCCCTTTTCTAAAGGGAGACTTTTAGGAATCCCCTCTTTGAAAAAAATGACTTTTTAACTCTTTGAAAAAGATTCTTTTATCTTTCTCCCCCTTCGAAAAAAAGGATTTAAGATTTTCTCTTCCTAATAAAAGTAAATTTGGTTAGCTAACAACATTTTTTAACTCAAAATTGTCCAAACTTTAGTCAATATAAGGGGTTAATATTATCGTCTCTCCTACATGTGTTGGAATGTCAATTATATCGTCGGACATAATTTCCTCAGTTCCTAAATAATCTCGCTTCACGAGAACTGCCTTGGCAATATTATTATAAAGGCGAAGAACAGAACCTTTTTCACTGAAAACTTCAACCTTTGTTATCTGTCCATCTTTATATTTAGCACTGACAAGAAAAGCTCCTTCTGCCCTCATTCCATAGAAACTGGCATTTCTCCAATGATCTGGTATAGCTGGAAACACCTTCATTATCCCTTTGGCAGTATGTAATAACATTTCTTGCACCGCAGTTATCGCTGCCATACCCGCTTCAATTTGCATTATCTCACCGCCAGTGCGTCCCATTCCCATAATGCTTATGCCGGGGTATCTGACATCGTGTAAGGTGCCATTTCCTTCATTTGTGAAAAATCGTTTCCATAGCTCCAAGATCGCCTCTGCTGCTTCACCATTCCCTAATCGTGAATGAATTATAGACGCCCAAGGCATACACCATCCGCTCCACTCTCCCATTCCTTTATGTATCCAATGGGCAATTGTGTTTTGAACGGTCTGATAATGTTTGCCTCCTTTTTCGTATTCAAGAGTGTCAAATGGATAAATACCTGCTAAATGTGAATGATGTCTATGTGAGACAGCTAAATCTTGACCTTCCCAAAGTGCAATGCGATTGTTTATCGTTGAGAAATCTGGCAAACGATGGTCTATATCCTCCCATTTTTCAATGCCTTCATTTATTTCCAATATTTCAGATGCCTCACAAAGTGCTCTACACAAAAAATGGATAAGTGATAGTTGGAACGATGCGTTTTTTCCCCATGCGTTCATTGAAGAACCACCATATTCTGGTGATACACTTACAGGCAGGCTGAGTTCGCTGTCTTTATCTTCAAGCATTTCTTCATAAACTCGCATAGCACCCTTCATAAACGGATATGCGACATCTCTAAGAAATTCATCATCCATAGAATACTTGTAATAAAGCCACATCAATTGTGCGACCCATGAAGTTGAGCCGTGATCAATAGAGCCTGTCCAGAATCCGCCCATACATACACAGCGATCATCTACCGCATGAGGCAACATCAATCCATCATCAATACCCAAGAACATCTTGGCGTTGTGACGAAGTTTATCTTCCCAAGATTTTATCATGTTGAAAAGCGGTTTTATGTGATCAAGCCGATTCCCAGCATAGGTTGGCCAATAACACTCTTGGACATTGATATTAAAATGATAATCACTGCTCCAAGGAGGCATTTGATATTCCTCTACCCAAGGTCCTTGCAAGGTCGCAGCAACTCCATCAGGATTAGTCAACCCAGCGAATTTATACATACCATAATAATAGATAAATTCCAAATTGTCAGATGGAAGTTTGACAGATGGGACTGATTCCCAATATGATTTCCACCAATTCATATTCTTTTTACGAATTTTCTTGAATCCCGCTTTGGTGACTTTATCTACAATGTCCTTTGCATTATTTTTCGCTTCATCTACATCATTACCATAGACAAGAGCCATTATAAGTTCATTATTATCATATCGGTATCCGAGGCAAATATGCGGATCAGCGGGACGCATCTGTGTCCATCCAGATAGATCATCGTTTTCAAACATAACAGGCGGTTCAAAACTTATGCTTTTCAGATACTCTCCGACATATTCCCAAGATGGCACTCTGTTAATTGACTGAATTGAAAGCCCATCTTCTATAGAGATATAGAGGCATGGTTTATCCATCAACAAAACACATAAAACAGAATATTTTTCACCATTTTTTTCTATTTTAAGATTGACTTCCCCGCTTTGTAAATCAAGGACACCAGACAAAATCTTTGATCCTTCGCCGAAATCTATCTCCAATCTCCCAAAAGGAAGGATGCTTGGACGACGTGGCTGACCCTGTTCAGGAGGTTTGCCTTCAAATAGCTTGCGAAGCCTTTGTTCGTCATTAGCTTCAAGGCATTCTCTTATATTTTCATAAGTCATATCTTCTGTAAATGGCATTCCTCCACGATGATCCCAAAAATCGGCACGGTTCATAGTTATATGGAGTTTTTCATCACCCCAGATCATCGCTCCAAAAGTGCCATTGCCTTGGAGTATACCACAATGAGTTCTTGTTAATGGAAACAACCATTTGTATCTTTTCTTCATAACACACCGCCTTGAAATAATAAGATCATTAAATATATTCACTTGCCTTTAACTAATTTCTGGTGGGACGTTGCCATAAGACCATCGGACTTTTGATGGATCAACTTTTGGTGGTTCTGGCACAGCTCCGGGTGTCATCTCTTTCGTCAAATCAATGAGGGCATTGACAATCTTATCACCAGCGCCGACTTCAAGATTGCTATACGAAGTCAAACGAGTTTCATATCCTCCGCCATGTTCTCCCATCGCATCTTCTGTTGGGATATAGCCTACACAATCATTGGCAAGCTCCACAGGAAACGTAAACGGGAAATTGCTCTTTGCTTTAAGGTTTAAACCATACTGACAGAAAAATTCAGAAGGATTAGCCAAAAACACCGCAGGACCTACTTGAATTGCCTGCACTTCAACATCAACAATCGGTTCTTTTTCTATCAACGCATCAAGCAATATGATCTCTTTAGCGAAGGTCCAATCAGTGCTATCAACTTGTGATCTATCTTGATTGATTATATCAAAAGCTCGTTGAAGTCTGGCAGGACTCGGCTTTCTTCTGGGGATTTTTAGGATTTTAGTCAACGATGATACGGGGATCAATTCTCCCGGCTCAACACTAACAAGCACTTTGACCGCCTCTGCTCCAACTCTTGTTCCTACAAATCTTGCTGCTCTCTCGCCAAAATCAATATTATACGGGCTTAGATTATTGACCTGTGTAATATCTCCGCATGCCCCATTTAAAAATACGACTATCGCTTGATCGCCCATAACTGACCTTATAGTTTTTTCAAGATAATATATCCAATCTGCGGAAGTGCCTCCGGGACTCGTTGTGCCGTGGCAAGCGAAGTTCACTACGCAACCCAAAAATTTCCCCTCTGAATCCCATGCACCTATAACGCCAACCTCGGGATCAGTCGGTCCCGCAGGTTTGACAATATCTGGATTGCATTTCCCCGGATGTGTGCATGCCATACCATTTTTCATAATAAAACGTCTATTGAATGCGGATTTGTCCTCATACCCAGAGCCAACACCACATTTTGCGTCTGTGAGATTATCGTTCGCCTCTGTAACTGCCTCTATAAGGAGTTTTTCTACCGTTTTCATATATTCAGGATCAGCACATGAACTCATCTCATAAGCCAACCGCTGAACTAATTCAGAAGCATGGTCAAATTGACCCGGCAGAACCATACTCAAAGGTCCTGCTGAATGAGAATGCGAAGCACCAACCATTATCGCATCAGGCTTAATTCCACAAGCTTTCTCTATGCCTATCCTTGCGTTTTGGACAAGAACTCTTGGCACATCTAATGTATCAATGCCAACTAATGCGACTCTATTATTTCCATCATTAAAAACAACTGCCCTTATCTTGCATGGATCATGGACATTGCCATCATGAAAAGCCTTTCCATACCCTCCGGGGCGTTCCATCCCCGCTCTTGGGGTTATATCACGTTCTGAAAATCCGACTTTCATATTTATTCTCCATTTTTAACATGTTGCCTCAAATTCTTTGGAGATCAGAAGAATATGTATCCCATTCAATAATATCTTCTCAGCGATCTTTTCAGGATATATTACATAACTGCCTTCTAATATGCTATCCCTTAATTTAGAGATCATATCATTTTGAAGAGTATTTAATTCATTTAGGATTTCCTCAAACTCGGTCATATTCTCAAATGTATTCATCATAGATGTCTTCCTAATATTATTAATTTGACTCCCATAAGTTCAACTTGAATTACCCCATATTTATATTATCGGCAATAATTTTACATATCTTAAATTTTAAGATGATCAAGCCATATATTTTTGGCGATCACCCCTTGCCGAATACTGAGTTAAAAAACAGTTTTCAACTCTGCCCATTTGGATACAAGTTTCCCTTTTGATTCAACTGCGGTAGCAGCTAATACCCCTTTTTCTTTGATATTATTAATCTCTGCTTCTTTAAGAGGTGTTTTAAAAATAGCGAACTCGTCAACAGCTCCGCTATATGATTCTCCACCAGAATATCCGCCTATTTTGAATTCTTTATTATTTCCTCTTGTTGCCTGAAAGTTTGTCTCTTTGGCAAGTTTGCCATCTACATAATCTCGGAAGTTTTTGGCATCACCTACGACAGCAACATGAGTCCATTTATCTTTGGGGATTATTCCCGGATCGGTTTCACACATACCACCTGCCCATGCTGCGCCGACCCAACCGCGCCATGAAATCCTACCATCATTATTGACAAACAAAGTGTCATTTGGATCAGGACCTGCGCGAAAAATCTGTTGCCAAGTATTCCCAGTAAGTTTAGGTTTAATCCATAATACAAGCGTAAATAGTCCGTTTTTAAACAACTCTGAACTCATAGTATCGGAGGCGCTAAAACCAACTCGGCTTTCTGCAAATTCAAGAGCCTTTCCCATTTTCCCATCAATGATATTAGGGTTATTTTCTAACTTGCCATCATTGCCATTGCCAGATAAATCTTTCACAACATCGCCTTTTATGTCGTCAAACGAATAATAGACAATAGGCTTTTCAATTGCCTGAACTATAAAAGGAGTCAAAAATAAAAAGACAAGAAATAATGTAAACACAATATAACGCATAGAAAACCTCCTTTTCTAAGTAGTTTTAAATGCTAACTATACTATTTCAATAAGATTATGAAATAAAAAAGCCATTATGTCAATGGTGAATTAACTGAGCTTAGGACATTAGCTCGGACATCTTAAAAATCTCCCTTTGGGAAAGAAAAAGCACAAAAAGTCTTCATTTTTCAAAGGGAGATTTAGAGGGATTTCCCTATATAGATTAATCAGATAATAAATTGTCCGAACTCATATCTGAACCTATACTGACCCCCACAAGAAATTGCTAGAAGATGTGTTAAATTATTTACTTATGTTGGCGATGTCGTTTTAGACCCATTTACTGGTAGTGGAACAACTTTGAAAGTAGCAAAAGAACTGGGAAGATACTATATTGGATATGAAATTTGTAGATCATACAAAGAAGTAATTGATGCAAAACTTAATCAAATTACTTTTGAGGAAATTTTATATGCATCAACTGCAAA
>DTPJ01000340.1 GCA_011334435.1 Candidatus Poribacteria bacterium
TAAAAAACAAGATAGAAGGAAGGGCAAGGCGAATGTCATTGCCAGGTGCAGAACCACTGATCAATGCCTTTTTTGAGGGTGGAGCCTATGGTTGGTTTTAGGTAGGGACAAGGGAAGATGTGCGACTAAGTCCTGATGTTGGAAAATTTGGCGGAAGATCACAAAGGGTTGAGGTGATGAAAGAAAACAACTCAGGCTTCGGCATCGGTCAATGGACTTATATTCCACTTCATCGGACTTATGGATTTGACTTTCGTATAGTAGCACGTGCAACAACGCCAGTATCCATAAAATTTAGCATTGCTCCTGTTAATAACCTCCAAGATGCCGTTTTTGTTGAAATACCGATTGATTACGAATGGCATACTTTTACAGGGCATATTGATCTGCCGAAAAGATTTAATCAAAATGATCTATATCAAGTATCTATTACCTCAAATAAACGTGCGAACTTTGTGCTTGATCGTATCTTGCTTTATCCAGACGATCATATTAACGGTGCCGATCCTGATGTGATAAAATTTTTGAGAGATTCGCAATTGCCATTATTGAGATGGCCTGGTGGAAATTTTGTCTCTGGCTATCATTGGCGACAAGGCATAGGACCCATAGATGAACGACCAACAGTGCCTAATCCTGCATGGGAAGGGTTAGAATTTAACCTGTTTGGGACTGATGAGTTTATATCATTTTGTAGAGCGGTTGGCTGTGAACCGATGATATGTGTTAATGCTGGCAATGGCACTCCCGAAGAAGCGGGTGAATGGGTTGAATATTGCAATGGTTCCATAGATACGCCGATGGGCAAATTACGAGCTGAAAATGGACATCCAGAACCTTATAATGTCAAATATTGGGAAATAGGCAATGAAATCTACGGTCGTTGGCAAGTTACGTGGACTACCCCCGATGGCAATCTTGACAGATATAAACGTTTTAGCAAAGCTATGCTGAAAGCCGATCCGACGATCAAATTGCTTGGATGTGGATTAGGGAACGATCCGAATTCCGAATGGAACTATCATCTGATTGAAGGTATCGGAAAAGATTTACATTGTATAACCGATCATATCTTGACTGGTGGGGCTGTCAATGCTGATACCGATCCAAAAGACCTGTATCAGGCATTTATGGGATATTCCGTTGAATTAGAAAGACGTTATGATAAACTGCGTAAGAAAATGTCCTCAGCTGGCATTGCTGACCCACACTTAGCGATAACTGAATTACAATTATTCGCACACTTTCAAGGCGAGGCAAAACCTGATGGGAAACTTGATCATAACACTATGCCAAGGCAAGATTCAATCTCCGAAGCCATATATTATATGACGATTATAAATACTTGTGTAAGATTAGGCGGTTTTGTTGAATTGCTAACACATTCTGCAACCGTCAATCATGGCGGAGGGCTTCGTAAAGATAGAGAACGTGTCTATGCTAACCCAGTTCATCTTGCACAAAAATTAGGTATGTATATCGCTAATTGTGTTCCTGTCAAAACAAATCTAAATTGTGAGACATACTCAACAAAGCATGCTTATGCAAGCATTCCTCCGTTGAATGATATACCAGTTATTGATTCAATAGCAGGTATTTCGCCAAATGGCGATCTGATGATCATGTTAGTCCATCGTGGTGCAGAATGTGGGACGATAGATTTGACCATTAATACAGGTGGATTTAAGGCAAAGAACAAGGCAAAAATTACCACTTTGGCAGGCGAAACTTGGTATGATCGGAATACTTTGGAAAATCCAGAGAAAATCTTTCTTAGAAGTTCAGAAGTTGATGTCCTGAATAACAATCAGATTAATATATCTTTATCGCCGTTTACAATTACACTTATTGTAATTTCTTAATATTGCTTAAACATAAGGGGAAATAAACCATGATTGAAAATATTTATGATGTCGTAATCGCTGGCGGTGGACTTTGCGGATTTGCCTGTGCTATTAAATCCGCTTGGAATGGGAAAAAAGTCTTGCTTATTGAGAAACGCCCCGCTTTAAGCTGGGAAGGGACATGGGCTAATCAACTTAATTTTAATGTAGGAAACTCATCTGTTACTAATCTTATTGTTGATGAATTGAACAAAGTCGGCGGATTGAAAAATGGGCGTGCTGATGCTCCGATTCTTGAAATGCTTATGGACAAATTGGCAGATAAAAATGGGGTCTCTTTACTCCTATATTCATATCCAGTTAGACTTATCTTCGATGACGATCTTGCTTATGGCATCGTCATCGGCAACAAAAGTGGAGAACAGATCATAAAAGCTAAAATCGTAGTTGATGCGACAGAAGAAGCGTTACTTTGGAGACAGACAAATACGAAAATTCGCAAAGATTTATCTCTACCGACAGGCAAACAAACGATCTTTTTCAATCATGTAGAAGGCGATATAAAATTACCGATGAAACTTGACAATGACATCACTATCTATCCATCTGTCTGGGAAGGCGAAGTTTGCGTTGAATACAATGTTGAGAAATGCGATCCGCTTTTGGCAAGGCGAAAAATGCCAGAGATGATAAAACTTGTGCGTTCAGAAGTGCCACAACTCAAAGATGCCCTTCTAACTCATGCAGGAAACGAGCCTTTTCCCGATACTGCCATGGTTGAATTTGAGGACAAAAGCATTGAACATCCGAGAATTAAAAACTTCTTCGGTGCAGGGATATGGTCATCAGATGCGGAAAATTCTCCAATGGGAAGGTTAGAAATAGGCGAAAAGGTCGGACAAATTCTGTCAAAATGCGATGGTGTAAAGGATTTTCCAACAGATATTATGACAGGGTCATATTTCAGAGAGCCTGAAAAGGCAAGCGATGCTATCGTGATCGGTGGTGGAACGGGTGGGGCGATCTCGGCAATTGCGTCAGGAAGACAAGGAGTAAAGACCACATTGATTGAGGCATCTCCATCGCTTGGCGGAATTGGGACAGGCGGAGCTATCCATGTCTATTGTGCTGGCACAAGAGGCGGAATTCAGGACGAGATGGACAATAAAATAGCTGAAATATCACCGCTTTTTCTCGGTAAATGGAAGGTCGTCGGTTTCCATCCCGAAGCGAAAAAGATGATCTTGCAACAGATGGCAGAAGAGGCAGGCGTTGACATAATATTAAATACTGTCATATCGGGCGTTATCAGAGAAAAAGGCAAATATCAGACAAAATCCGATGAAAAAGTGACAACAAAGGCAGTCGCTATTCCTGAACCTTATGAGGAGATAAACAGGCTTCTTGGCGTCATCGCTGTCGGATCAAATGGCGTTTCAATCTATCGTGCAAAGGTGTTCATTGATAGCACAGGAGATGGCGATATTGCATCGATGTCTGGCGCTCCATTTGTCATAGGACGAGAAAGGGATAACCTTACGCATACATTTTCACAGCCCGCAGAAGGTTTGAATAAAGATGGTAATCTATATGGTCTTAACTTTGATGCAGGCTATGTTGATCCAACTGACGTAGAGGACTTGACAAGAGGTCGCAGATTAGGTATTAACCTTTATTGGCATGACAAATTCACCCCTGAAAATCGCATATTACATATCGCACCTATAATAGGCATACGTCAAAGCAGGCAAATAATCGGAGAATATCAACTCACATTAGCAGATGAAATAGCGGGTAGAAGATTTGAAGATGGCATATCTTTTATGACAACGTTCTATGATAATCATGGCTTTGATTACGAGAACGAAAGCGATGAAGCAGCTCTTTGGGTTTGGGCTTTGGGAAATTTCAGCAGAAGGATCGGATGCGAAATCCCTTATAGATGTCTGATACCAAAAAATGTTGATGGGCTAATATTAGCTTGCAGGGCTATATCACTGACGTTTGATGCACATGCTGGTATGAGAATGCAGAACGATATTCAACGTATAGGTGAAGTAGCGGGATTATCTGCGTCAATAGCCGTCAAAGATGGTGTCCCTGTGCGAGAGATTGATATTAAAAAACTCCAAGCTATGCTAAAAGAGTCTGGCATATTAGACGAAAAATATCGTCCCGCGCCAGCAGTTGAGGATAGACCTTTGGAATTGCCAACAGGGGCTGAAATAGATGAATCCAAAACAGAGGCTTTAGTTTGGCTTTCTACATACAAAGGCAAAGAGACCGCACTTGCACTGAAAAACTTGATCAGCTCAGAAGACCCCAACATGAGGTTTAGGGCATCAGCAGCATTAGCAAGATACGGCGTAGAAGAGGCTTTTCAAGAACTGTTAAGATCGGTCAAAAATAGGGTCAGTGAGAAAACAAAAGGTGCAAAATCAGTCGCTATTTGGGAGGCATCAATCCCATTTCTCGGGATAACAGGTGATAAAAGGGCAGTTCCTGCGTTAGTTGAGGTATTAAAAGACAAAAATGCCACATTAGACGCATTGATCGGAGCATTAAGGGCATTAGAACGTATTGGCGATAAATCCGTCATATCAGATATTAAGGAGTTTTTGAAACGTGATGACTTGCCCACAAAAAGAGTCCTTCAATCCAGTTCAGCTTTATTAAAAGGTATGTCCCCTGCTGTTGACGACGCAAAATGGCAAATAGAGCTTGCTTCTGCTGAGACGCTTCTTTCTCTTGGCGTCCCTATTGATGAAGTTCGGCAGATTGTAGAACCTCATTTAAAAGATAACAGAGCTTATGTTAGACGATATGCAAATAAGATTTTGAGTATGTAATCAAATTTTATAACACCGGTATTCGTCTAAAATAGTGTTAGTGCTTAACTGAATTAGCTATGTGAAGGGGGGGAGATTTTATGCTAAAAAGCTATTTTTGTGTCTTATTTTCTTTTGTTTTTATGCTTTTGTTTTTGCAAAACGTAATGGCAAGGGAATTAGAAGGTCTGGTGTTGTATTTTTCGTTTGAGGAACAAAATCCAGTTGATCATTCCGCTAATCCTGTCAAAATAGCGTCAATCACGGGCAATCTAAAAATTTCAAATGGAAAATTTGGGAAGGCAGGAGAATTTGATGGCTCTACTTTCATAGAAGTAGAACACGCAGATAAGCTTGAAGGTATGGAAGCTTTGACTATTGAGGCATGGATAAAGCTTAATAAAGAAGTAGCTGGAATGTCAATAGTTTCTAAGCGAAAAGCCTTCAACAGTGGTGATGTCTATAATTTGTTCATATATACTGGAATGAAAATGGACGCAAGGGTCAACGCACAAGGTGATTTTTGGTCTCAAACGGTATTCAAAACTGGCGAATGGTATCATGTCGCTTATGTATTTGATGGAAAGGCGGGAGGTGATCAAAAACAGAAGATGTATGTTAACGGAGTGCTTGAATCAAAGGCAAGTCACGCACATACATCGGTTCAGAAAGGGGGAGAACCATTATGGATTGGTGAGCTTGATTCTGCAAGAGGATTCAAATGGAATGGATTAATAGATGAATTGGGTATATGGAATATAGCCTTGGATGAAAAACAGATTAATCAAGTTATGACGGTTGGCAAAGGAAAAATGTTATCGGTAGAACCTTTGGCAAAACTTGCTACAATGTGGGGCAAAATCAAAAATTAGGTTAGTTTGAAATATTAAATAGGTTAAGATCGTTTTTTAGCATCACTAAAAATGTAAGGAGGACAAGATGAGAACAAGATATTTTTTCATTAGCATAGTTATTTTGTTTTCTTTTGGCATATTAATTAGCTCAAGTTATGCTAAATTGGATCCTAAAACTTGCGTTGGAATGTGGTTACTTGAAGAAGGCAGTGGTAAAAAAGCGATTGACTCTTCGGGAAATAAAAATGATGGAGACATAATCGGCAATCCTAAGTGGGTTGATGGCAAATTTGGCAAGGCGTTGCAGTTCAACGGATCAACTGATTATGTGGCTTTGCCAGAATTGCCCGAACAGACGAATAAGCCTTTAAGTTTTGTCGCTTGGATTAATTGGGAAGGTAGCACTGCTACTACGCGTGGCGTCTGGGGATATACAAACGTCGCTACTGTAAATAGCCACTTTGAGATACAGTCCGCGGGTA
>DTPJ01000594.1 GCA_011334435.1 Candidatus Poribacteria bacterium
CTCCTTTTGTCTTCATAATTGTATTGCTTTTAGTATGTCATCTATGATAGAGTAAATAGCGATGGTTTTATTTACCATTTTAGTCCTCCTGATTTTTATTTGTAAAAAATAAATTAAAAATAAATTATTAAATAAGATTTAACATCAGGAGGATTATATACTCTTTTTCAATTTTTATTAAGTGTAACTAGCAACTTGGGTTAATTATAATCTGATTAATAGCATACAGATCAATATAGATCAGACTGATTTTTACGGATTTAGAAGGTTTGGAAAATGATATGAAAAGAGTTTTTCTGAAAGATATGGCTTATAGAAAAGCCAGAGTCATACTTACAATAATAAGCGTCGCATGTTTAGTTTTGCTCATTCTTCTTATGGGTGGAATGATGAACGGACTTAATCTGCAAGCGAGGGACTATGTCAAGTCTGTTGACCGACAGGCAGGATCAGGTATTGTATGGCTATCTTCCGAAAGATCGGGTAGCACGTTTGCAGGTTTTTCGTTAATTAATAGCGAGTATTTAGAGGTTCTGAAAACGGCGAAAGGCGTTGATAAAAATACCCCGTTGTCTCCGCTGATCTTTGCCCAAGCTCGACCAATAATTAATGGAAAAGAGAAAAAAGCTATTGTCGTTGGATATAAAATGGGAATGCTTGGTGGACCTTCTGATCGCGATCTTAAAGACCCAACATCGCCGTTTTATCCGATAATTGGAAGGCTTTTTCAGCCAAGCGAATATGAAGGTCCTGAATATGTGCCTCCACCTGAGGTTATAGTAGATGAGCGAACGGGGCTTGAAATTGGTCAGACGATTGAGTTATCAGGAAAACCATTAAGAGTTGTCGGAAAGACAAAGGGAAAGCTATTTGTCTTTGATACTCCTCTTTTATTTGTTGATTTACGAACTGCTCAAAATACTGTGCTAAGCAATGTTTTGTATGTAAATACTATGTTAGTGAAAGCAGAGGAAGGTTATAATGAATCTATTTTAGCGGAGGATATAAAAAATCTCAGCCCTATTAAAGTTGATGCACATACAGGAGATCAGATAGTCAAAATCATCAAAGCAAACTATGTTGACGAACCGATGAAAGGTGTCAGGGCATTAAGGGCTTTGTTATGGATTGCCACTGGTCTTATCGTCGCGATGATAACCTATGTTACCACTCTTGAGAAAAGCAGAGAGATTGGCGTCCTTAAAGCTATTGGGGCATCTAATAGTTACGTTATTTTGATGATATTAAAGCAGGTGCTTTTGACGACGGTCTGTGGAGTGGTTTTAGGGATACTAATGGCGATAGTCTCCGCTAGGTTCTTTCCGATAGTTGTTCTGATAAGTGTTAGAGAGTCTTTTATTGTAGCTATCATTACAATTGCTGTATGTTCTTATGGTGGTTATATTGCAGGGAAAAAAGCTGCGTCAATTGACCCAATGATTGCATTTAGAGGGCGTTAAATGAATCCGATTGTTGAAGGCATTAATCTGGTAAAGGTATTCGGCGAAGGGAGCGAAGCTGTTGTCGCTGTTGACGATGTAAGCATATCTATCAACCCTGGTGAATTAATCGTTATAATGGGCGAAAGTGGATCAGGCAAAACAACGCTTACAAGTCTGCTTGGTTGCATTTTACAACCTACTTCTGGTCGCCTTTTTATAAATGGCAATGAGATTGATTACAAGTCTCAGGATTTATCACTTATACGCAGAAAAAGCGTTGGGTTTGTCTTTCAGTTATTTAATCTTATACCATATCTTACTGCTTTGGAAAATGTCATGATCGCTATGGATATTGGGGGCATAAAAGATAAAGAAGCCGAGATCAAGGCGAAAGAACTTTTAAGCCAAGTCGGGTTATCTGATAGGCTAAATCATCGTCCATCTCAGCTTTCTGGTGGTGAACAGCAACGTGTATCGTTTGCAAGGTCTCTTGCCAATGATCCGCTTGTTGTTTTCGCAGATGAACCTACCGCTAACCTTGATAGCAGAAATAGTGCAAGCATTGTTGATCTGATTGAAAAGTTATGCAGGGAACGCAAGACTGCATTTGCAGTTGTAACGCATGATGCAAGTCTCAGAAAAAACGCAGACAGAGTCGTTGAAATGAAAGACGGCAAGATTATAAATATTGAGTATAAATAAGGCTAATGGATAATAACTATGGTTCCAAATGAATTATCTCAAAATAAGATAAAAGAAATCGTAGATCGTATCGTAGGTATAGCACATCCTAATAGAATTATATTGTTTGGTTCGTGTGCAAGAGGCGAAATGAGATCAAACAGTGATGTTGATCTATTAGTAATTAAAGGCGGAAAATATAACTACTATCGTTTATTGGGTGATATTCATAAAAGTTTGCATGGTATAGGGATAGATGTAGATATAGTCCTTGTAACACCAGAGCAAGTTCAACGATATTGTAATACTCGTTACTTGGTAATAGCTCCTGCATTAAAAGATGGCATAGAGATATATCATGACCAAATGTTATACTCCTGATGATCCGAGAGAATGGTTAAACCGTGCTATTAGTAGCTTAATTATAGCAAAACATGAGGATGAAGGTGTTTACTTGGAAGATTTATGTTATCAAGCACAGCAAGCAGTAGAGAAAGCTATCAAGGCAATACTTATCAAGTTTAATATAGAGTTTCCATATGCACATAACATTTCACAACTATTATCAATTATTGAAGACACAGGGTTAAAGGTATCAGAAACAATAAAAGAATCAGAAAGGCTTACTCCATTTGCAACTATTGTTAGATATCCTGGGATAGCTCCGCCAATTGAGTATAAAGACTATCTTGAGTTGATAGATATTGCTGACAAGGTTATCAAATGGACAAAACATATTGTACTTGATTAAAAATATTATCTAATATGGAAATACCAAAGAAAGTTAAAATGAGAATAATCTTTATATGGATCGTGCTAACGCATTTGATCTATTGGCAATATTTTATCTTTGAGTTCCTAAATTCATATCAAGGAAAACACTTTATCCGCTCTATACCTATATTAGGAAAACTTTTTGGATAATTTATATTATGCTTAATATCATATTCTTGGCTTTTCTAACTATAATCAGCTTTGGTGTAGGATACAAAGTTTTAAAACTCTTTAGAATTAAATTAGATAATTCTTTAGAGAGATTTGTATTTTCATCAGGCATAGGATTAGGCATTATAAGCTATCTGACATTGCTATTAGCAGTTTTAGAGCTATTGTATAAATGGGCGTGTCTTTTGCTTTTATTTTTGCTTTTAATTATTTCTCTGTGGGGTATATGGAGAAATAAAGATTTATTTTCTACGTTCAAACGAAAAATCCCAAGAAGCATTAGATTAGAGAAAGCATATATTTTTGAATATTGTCTGATAATAATTTTATTTTTTTATATTTTATTATGTTTCTTATATTCATTAGCCCCTCCTGTTGATTGGGACTCTTTGGTCTATCACCTCTCAATTCCTAAAATATGGATACAAAATCACAAAGCGATACATATACCTTATATAAACCAATCTGAAAATCATTTAACAACAGAAAACATATTTACTTTGGGAATGATAATACTGAATAATGAAACATTCCCCTGTTTGTTGATCTGGCTAACCAGTTTATGGCTTATTTTGGCTATATATTCATTGTGTCTGAGATATTTATCCCCTAGAACTGGCATTCTTGCGATGTCTGCCTTTTATTGCACGCCATTTATTAGCTGGCTTTCATCCAGACCTATGGTTGATATTCCTTATATATTATACGCGTTTCTTGGATTTTATGCCTTCTTTAAATATCTATATTCAAAAGATTTAAATATGCTTTTATTATCAGGTATTATGAGCGGTTTTTCTGCCTCATGTAAGCAATTTGGAGTTATTCCTTTTATTGCATTATTTTTAATAATCTCAATAATAGAAATAAAAAAGAGAAACAATATCATTAATGGTCTTAACCATATTTTTTTATTTAGTTTATTATTCTTATTGATAATTGCACCGTGGATTATAAAATGCTATATAAACACTGGTGAATTTTTCAGCACATGGCATTCTGGGGCTTTATTATTATTAGGTCAAGCAGAGAAAACTGAGTTAGAACTTCCTTCTATATGGAATAAAATTGGATATATATTACGTTCTACTACCAATATCCCGGAGTTTATCTTAATAGGTAATCTTTTTTATCGTTCACCATCAGGAAGTTTATGGTCTCCAGGGATCTTTATGATGGCGTTTTTACCATGCCTAATCTTTTTAAGAAAAACAGACCGAATTATAAAATATATGCTTATATATTCAATTGTCGTTATATCTGTATCCGCTATTCTTCCATATCCCAGTAGAAATATACGTCTTATAGGTTGTATTTTGCCTGTTGTATTCATTTCTTGTTCTTATATAGTATATAGGTTGCTAAATGATTATGAATCAATTGCTAAATATATTAAAGTTCTTATAGTTATTTCTGTTCTTTTCAACATTATACCTGTCGTTAAATGGACCTATGCAGGTCTTCCTATTGTTTTCAAAATGGAAAATAAAATAGAATATCTTGACCGTAGAATAAAGATAGGTAGCGCATTAGAATATGTAAATAAAAATCTTAGCGATAACGACAGAATCTTGAGTTTGGAACAACGGGTATTCTACTTTGAAAAACCTTATACAACAATATTGACGATAATAGATTTAATTTTAAAAGATTCTATGATGGATGAACCTCGTTGCGATATTTCCAAATTAATTGAACGATTAAAGTCCGAAAAAATAACACATTTATTTAGTAATGATAATTATGTAAATACTGGATATGGATATTTACCAAAGGACTTAATGCCATACTTAGAGCTTATTTATAGTAAAAATTTGGTTTATGTGTATAAGATTAACCTTCCTAATAATGTTCCTACTAACTGAAAGCTATTCAGAGGTAAATGATATGCAATATGGAATTAGTGTCTGGGATAACGGAAAATATGGCAATCATAGAGCGGTAATTAACGTTCAACAAAGCGCTGACGCTGTCTGGGTCAATATCCCATGGCGAAGGCGAGATAGCGATCCTGATAAGAAAAACATCATAATCGTAAAAGCTGACACCGAAGAGCAGATCAAAAACCTGATCCCTATAAACATAAACAATGAATATGGCGATCTCGTTTTCCAAGCAGAAACACCGGGAAAATATTATGTCTATTATATGCCTTGGGAAGTCTCTGGCTGGAAGAGTTTTCCTAAAATAACATATCCTCCCTTTAAGATGGAAGCTGATGAGGAATGGCTTTCTCGTAATAAACTCACACCTGAAACGCTTTCCGATGGCGATTGGCGAAATCTTCCAAAAGCTGATGTTTTGGAGATACAGGCATGTGACGAATTTCATCGCTTTGATCCTATGGAAGTTATAGCAACCAAAGATGAGGTTGAGCAGTTAATTGCAAAATATCCAGATCGTCCATATCTGTTGTTTCCAGAAAGCCGAACGTATCCTGTCAAAATGACCGATTACTTGCCTTTACGTTGGATAAAGACAGGTTCAAAGACAGATTTTTTCGGTGAAGCACAGATAGGCGAGTTCTACACATTTCAAATAGGAATTTATCCTTTCAAGCAAGATTTGGAAAATATAGAGGTAGATTTTACTGACCTAAAAGGGAGCATAGGGCAAGTTGTAAATGCCTCTGAATTTCGCTGTTTCAATCTTGGTGGGATTGACTGGTGGGGAAGACCCTTTAAGAGAAGTTTTTCTATCACAAAAGGCAAAGTTGGCACGCTTTGGTTTGGCGTTCAAATCCCGAAAGAGGCTACAATTGGATACTATGAATCTATCATATCTATAAAGCCGAGCAACGCACCAGAAAGTCAGATCAAATTGTATCTTAACATCGTTCCTAACATCTTGGAAGATGGCGGAGAGAGCGATCTATGGCGGTTTTCTCGGCTTAAATGGTTAGACTCTACTATCGGCATAGATGACGATATAACA
>DTPJ01000370.1 GCA_011334435.1 Candidatus Poribacteria bacterium
AGCCTAAACAGGGTATAATACCCATCAAGGCGATGGATAGGCTCAGGGATATGCTGATGTCATCTGCGAATGTCAGGATATGTTTAGATACGGACCGTGCTATATTTGACGCTGGTGATATATCTCTTGTCTCAAGGCTCATAGATGGCGAGTATCCCGATTATGAGAGGGTGATACCATCGGATAACCATATAAGGCTGACTATGAGAACAGAGAAATTGCTGTCCATAGTGAGACGGATCGGGACGATGGCTAACCCTAAGATGCCTGGGTTGATGATGGAGATAAACGGTGACATACTGAAGGTGAGCGCTAAGACCGCTGAGTATGGCGAGGGATATGAGGAGACGGAGACAAAGAAGGAGGGCGATGATATAACCATCGGTCTCAATGCGATATATCTGTCAGATGCCCTGAAAGCTATCCATAAGGACGAGGTGATGATTAGCATGAGTGACCCGCTAAAGCCTGTCCTTATGAAGCCAGTTGGGAATGATGGCTACATCTGCGTGATCATGCCGATGAGATTAGATCCCAAATGGTAGTCCATAAATGATAGTTCATAAATGATAGTTCATAATATTTTAGCTCTTTAACAATGATAAAACATAGCGTCAATGACTAATGTCGTTGACGCTTTTTTCATAAGTATTACGATTTATCATCAAAAGAACCATCCTCTTAAATCTTTAATTTTTCCTTGATTTTTGATGAATTTTATGATATTCTTACTATTAGGATAGATAATTTTTGATTAAGTTATTACATATCATACTATGGCATGAAAAATAGATAAAAATTGGGATTTGACCATTTTTTATGATATTAGGATAAGTATGAAATTATTACATTAAATAATTTATGTGTAACTCAGATATAATAAGATTTTCACTAGCTTTAAGCCTAATTTTGTGATATTATGAAAAATATGAGGTTATTACATTGCATACTTTATGTGTAGTAAACCAAAAGGGCGGGGTGGGAAAGACAACTACGACCATAAACTTAGGCGCTGCGCTTGCCAACAAGGGACTGAATGTTCTTCTGATAGACCTTGACCCGCAGGGACATCTGACGGAGGGGTTCGGCGTCCATGAGGAATACACAAAGGATTCCACTAACATCTATGAACTACTCTCAAGCGAGTCTAAAGAAAACCTCTCCGCTCTTGTTGTCAACGTTGAGAATCTAAAACTAATACCCTCCCACATAAGGCTATTTCTCGCCGAACAATCTTTGGCTACCCAACGTGGAAGGGAACTCAGATTAAAGCGGCTGATAGATGGGATGCCAAACAAGCCCGATTGGATCGTGATAGATTGTCCTCCAAGTTTAGGCGCGCTCACAGATAATGCTATCTACGCATCACGTGAAGTCCTGATACCCGTGCAAGCAGAGGACACATCAATTAGAGCTTTGGAAATACTATTAGATCAGATTCAGTCCTTGGAGCAGGCATTGGGCGTGAAAGTCAAGATATTGGGGATATTGCCGAATATGGTTGAGGACACCAAGTTGTCTAAAAGTGTCCTCGTATCCTTGAGGAAATTACTTCCGATAACATTCCCGTTTGAGATAAGGAAAAGGGTAAAGTTAAAAGAAGCTTGGGCTTGTGGGCAATCTATATTTAAGTATGACCCAGGGAGTGATCTGATCCCGGTCTATAACATGTTAGCTGATGAGATAATAAAGAGGGCAGAAAGATGAAGGAAGATAGAATAAAGGCGCTTGGTGAGAGGTTCAAAGTTGAACCAGAAGAGGCAGAGGGGAAAATAAGGAAGACTTATTACATAGACAAAGCTCTATCCGATGAGGTTGACCAGATCTATCGTAGACTCAACTACGAGTTATGTGGGATCGCTAAATCCGATTTCCTTGAAGCTCTGTTCAGGTTTGGGCTTGAGAACATAGAGAACATAGAGAAAAGACTGCGAAAATAAACTATTAATTAGATTCAATACTTTTAGAAGACAATATAGGTAGAGAAAAAATTGGAAAACCTTCTGGACGGTGTCTACCGTTATAGCAGGATCAGATAGTATCCCATCCTTCATAAAATCCTTCTGAACAATTCGTTACAAAAAATGTTGAAACGGTTGTGTATTTAACAGTGACCAAGTTTGACCTTATGTTATTTTAACATTTTTCGTTGACAGTTCTCTTCCATAAATGGTATCTTTTAGCAAGGTAATTTTATGGAAAAATGGAGAATTGTAAAGAATCTGCGAAAATGTGGAATTGCACGAAACAAAATGTTTTTCATTTCATAAACAATAAAAAATTAGAAGATACCGGTCAGCGACTATACTATTATAATGCAACTTGTCCAACAATTAGAATAAAGTCAGAGTATCTCAGAAGTTCATAGAAAACTACGGTATAGAAGCTGGTTTAAAAAAGCGATTGCTTTTCATTGATAACTAAACCTTACTGAAGTAGGTGTTCAGCAGTGATTTTTGATTTCCTTAAACGTTTTTTTCAGAAAAAACCAGCTAACATAGATACAAGCATACTACCCCAACTGTCCCCAGCAGAAGTAAGAACTTCAACTGATCTTATACAAGAAACATCTCATACTCCACAAAGTGAAGAGACAGAGCAAAACCCAATATTAGACGAAAAAACCTTGCATATTGAGATTTCGGATATTTTTAACGAGAAAGGATTGCCAGGATGTGTTCGATATCTCCACTCCCAAGGCATATTCTATGCAAAAGACTTGTTAAACTTTGATTTTGACAGTCTGTATAGAGTTTTTGGCTTCGGTGAGAAAAAGGTCAAGAGAATTAAAGAAATCTGGAGCAACTTCCTGCAGAAAAGCCAATCAAACATACAAGAAATATGTATGCAAATAGACAAACCACCAGAAGTATCTCAAACTAACCATGAGGAAGAGCCAAGCGAACTCCTACCATTAGACGAAAAATTATCAAAAACACCGATCTCTTCCATTTTTAACGAGGGACTCTTATCAGGCTGTGTAAAACACCTTCACGAAAAGGGCTTATACTATGCTAAGGACTTATTAGATTTTGATTTCAAAAGTTTGTACTTAGTTCATGGCATCGGTAGGAAGAAGGTCGCAAAAATTAATGAGATTTGGAACAATTTTTTGCAAGAATGCAGATACCTATATGGCGAACCTTCCAATGAAGACTCTATACAACAGGTAGATATGTCCGAAAGTTTGGAACCACCATCAAAATCAAAAATAGAAAGCTCATTTGAATCTTTTGATGATGTGTTTCAAATGGAGTTCAATACGATAATAGATACAAATCATGGTGATGTCTTACGACTTAGAGCTTATGGTTTAACCTTAGAGGATATAGGCGAGGCGAAAGGTATTACAAGGGAAAGAGCAAGGCAAATAGAAAAACAGATACTTCTTAAGATGAAAAGCTTTATTGAGCGATTTTCTGATTATCTTGACCAAAAGTTCAAAGACAGGATATTTATCACATCAGAAGACATCAGCATTTTGTTCAATGACGATTCTTCTGCAACAGTCTTTGCATATGCCCTGGAAAACAATATCTCTCAGAAATTCCAATTTCTTAAGGAACTTGACATTTTCCTGATAGATATGAACGAAAGAAAGGTAAAGAATAATCTCCAAGACATCATTGAAAATTATCTGCCGAATACTTTTAAATTTGATGACTATAAAGATAATATTAATGATTTGCTTAGAGAGCAAGGTATAGACTTCATAACGCCAGACATGCTGAAAAAATATTTGCTAAACATAGGATATAAAGAGCAAGGTAAATATATAAGCAAGCAAAAATTGACTTTGGCAGATATTGCTAAGATCATTATCAGACAACATTTCCCAGAGAAAATCAAAGTAAATGACCCTGAGTTCATAAGGCAATTCAAAATGATTGCAAAGGATGAATTTGGGTTCTCCAGAGAGAAAATTTTAGATAGATATATCTCTACCCGCATATCAGATAGCTTATTGCTTTGCGGAAGAGGAATATATACTCTGCCTGAAAATGTGTCCATTTCGAAAAACTTGCTTTTGGATATAAAACAATATATTGATGATTGCCCCGAGAATACTATCCTTTTCAAGAATATCTTCCTAAAGTTTCAGCATAGACTTGCAAAAGAAAGCAATATTGACAATGAGCATTTCTTACATGGCGTTCTCAAGTTATACTTCGGGAATGAATACTATTTCAATAGGGACTCAATAAACAAAAACAAGAGTGAACGTAAAAATTCCCATGAAATTTTGGAAAATTACTTGGGAAGTAAGGGAAAACCAGTTAGTAAAGAAGATATAAACGCAGAATTGCCGGGTTTTACATCTATTATGTTATCAAATTCGGTGAACTCAAATCCTAATATATTGAGATGGGACGACGGATACTATGCACACAAGAATGTCCTAAAAATAAATGATAACGATATCGCCTCTTTGAAGAGCATCATAGATAGAGAATTGACAACAAATAACAATTATACAAATATTAACATTCTCTATCCTTACGTTCGGCAAGAATGCTATGATTTTCTCATCAGAAACAATATACAAGGACCATCTAATCTGTTTTTTGTGCTGGAATACCTTCTGAGAAAAGATTACAAGTTTAGCAATCCGCATATCCTAAATCAAAATACTTATGGAAGATTTACTACCGCAAATCTTATATATAACTTTATAAAGGAAAAGGGAGAAACGAATATCCGAGAGTTGTCAAGTTATATATCACAACTCAAGCTAAATCCAAACACAATATACAACCATTTGGAGGATCTGAGAGATAAAATATTTTATCTGTCTTCAGAAGAGGTAATGATAAAGGAGAATTTCTCTATATCAGAAGAAAAATTGGATGCAATAAAAGAAAAGTTAAACGGATCTATGGAAGATAAAAATTATTTGATCCTGAGAAAGCAGGACTTAGAGTATTTCCCTTATATAGTTTATAGCTGGAATTTCTATCTCCTACAATCTATAATTGAAAGCTATCTGCCAGAGTTCAAATTGATAAGAGAGTCAAGAGAAGAATCTTTTGCTTTTATTGTTAAGAAAGATTTCCCAATAAATAATTGTGAAGACATGGTCAAACATATTGTTGATAAAGAGTTAAACAGAAAAATGATCAATACCAGTAATCTGGAAGAGCTAATGAGAGAGAAAGGCATCTTTAATAAGGTGCTTTAAGGTGCTTTATAGTAAAATCATCAAAAGTTACAGACCAGAGCCTCGGGAAGACGTTTTATAGCTTTTTTAGTAAATCAGATACTGGAAAAGAAAAGTTCATTATAATTATAATCCTACCAATGTTTATCTATAACTTAAAGGGGGTTTGGCTAACGATATGAAGAGACGATCTACATGGACCATAGATGAATGGATATTGGCGTTAGATACATACTTTATGTTAAAACCTAACGAGATCCGACATGATAATCCCCTTATAATAGAGCTTAGCCAGACCCTTCGTTCCCTGCCAATACATGGCGACGCAAGAAATGATAAGGTTTTTAGAAACGCATATGGAATAGAAATGCAGGTAGCGAGATTTCTTCCACTTGATAGAGCAATCAGTATAGTCAGATTTAAAGAAAGCTCAAATCTTCAAAGAAAAGTTTGGAATATGTATTCACAGGACAAAGGGCATCTCCACGAGGTCGCTTTGGCTATCAAGAATTCGTTGCCATTACCTTTTGAATTCTCACATTTCCCCGATGTGGACGAGGACAATTTTCCATACGGAAAGATCCTATACCAATACCACAGATACGTTGAAAACACATCATTACCCGCGAAAAAATTCAAAGAAGGACATAAAAGGAGAGGGTTTTTGGGATGTGAGATCTGTGGATTTGATTTTTACACAACCTATGGTGAAGTGAGAAGAAGCTTTATAGAGGCTCACCATACATTGGACATAACAAAATATACGAAAGAGATGGATGTTAAAATAGTTGACTTTATCGCAGTTTGTTCTAATTGTCATAATATGCTTCATAGGATAC
>DTPJ01000057.1 GCA_011334435.1 Candidatus Poribacteria bacterium
ATAACCATGATCGCGTGCAGAAAGATGCAGATTATATAACAATATCGGGCGCACTGATGGTCAGAGGAGAGTTTAGGTAAAAAGAAAAGTATTTATTCGCCAAGTTTTTTTGGTAAAAGATTATATGAATCAAAGATTAGTAAATCTAATTATTGGACTTATTTTTATTTCCAACATTTTTAATACTATCATTTTTTATTCACAAACATCATTCATGTATCCAACATTTTATTGACTAGCCCAAAGTTTAGTAAATTTTATCATTTGCTCTTTTATCTAAAAAATTACCTATCCTGTTCTTGACATGCAATAATTAATGATGTATACTACTTATAATGTTTACAGAACTGTTGGAAAAATCGTTTATTTTTGATAGCTTTTATAGATATTATCATCGTTTTTTTGAATATTAAATTGCGTTTTTTGAAAAATTAATAAATCAGTTTTGGAAGGAGAATCTTGGTTATGACTACTCCATATCAACCATCAGGCGTGTATCAACCTACGACAACATACCAAATGACTCAACCGGGATCAACGTCATTTTCAACAACTCCAAGATTGCCAAGGCTTGTGGTTGAATTGTATGTTGATCCGGATTTTCAGGGTCCCAAAGCAACAATAATTGACAATGTGCCAAATCTTAGTGACTTCGGTTTCTTGAAAAATGTATCGTCTGTCAAGGTTTTCAGAGGACCAGGTTATGCAACCAGCCCAAATTATAAGGTAATTTTGCATGAACAAGCAAATTATAAAGGCAGACAATTAGTGCTTGGTCCTGGATATTATCCCAATCTTCATGACATAGCTTATGATTTTGGCGACGTAACTGCATCGGTAAGTTTTGGCTTTTCTCTTGTGACTGCGGGTCCTGAATATGGGACAATACCATTGATCGTTGAAGTATATAGAGACATAAATTTTAGAGGAACTAAATCCATAGTTTTAAGGGACGTTAATCATACCGCAAATATAGGATTACATGATGCTATTTCGTCAATTAGAGTTCTCAGAGGACCAAATTTTCCCCCAACAGGTTGTAGAGCAATATTTTACGAGCATATAGAGTATGAAGGTCAGCAATTAGTCGTTGCCCTTGGTCCATTAGATTATCGCAAGGAACTGCCAAATTTGCACACTCAACCGCAATATTTTGGGGATATTATTTCTTCAATAAAGATAGAATCCTGGGTTTCTGGTGGAACTGGTAGGTTCAGAGATATAGTGTTCCTTGATGAATTTGATACTATAAAGCCCGTATGGCAGTGGATAGACCCGAGAGGGGACTGTGTGCGTCAGCTTGGTCAGCCCGCTACTGGGGGTATCTTGCGTGAACGAAGTGGTTGGCTTGAAATACATGTCGGTCCTAATCACGATCTCTGGTGGGGACCAGATGGCAGAAGCGGGAATATGGATGCACCGCGCATGCTACAACCTATCTCTGGTGATTTTGCAGTTGAAATTAAAATGACGCCATCTGAACAGCAAAAAGAACATGGCGGGATATTAATATGGAAAGACGAGAACCGATTTATAAGGCTTGATAAAACCTCTGCCCTCCATGCTTTTAGAGGGGATATACGTTTTGAAACCCATGTAGACAGGAGATACTCCGCAATAGGACGTGGAAAACATAGCTCTGTGGTGAATTTCTTACGTATAGAACGAACTGGACATGAATTTCAGGCATATTCTAGCCCCGATGGACAGACATGGACAACCTGCGGAAGTGCCACTGTTGTTATGAATGACCCATTGATGGTCGGTATCCATGCCTTATGTCCGGGGAATATCCCTCCGACAGTTACCAGATTTGACTATTTCAAGATATTAAGACCTGTTGCGACTACTACGCTTGGATTAGCTTCACAAATGTCGTCCATGGGAACTTCCGCAGCGTCAACACAACCTTTATAGACAGTTAAAACAAGGAGCAGATGTTATATGCCCATTGCACCAAGACTTATTGTTGAGGTCTTTCGTGACCCAGATTTTAGAGGGAGAAAAGTCACTATCGTTGACTCTGTTAGTGATACAAACACTATCGGATGCAACGATATGATCTCGTCAATAAAGGTATATAGAGGGCCGGGATTTGATGCTGCGCCAAGTTTCAAGGCAATCTTTTATGAACATCCAAATTTTACCGGAAGACGTATAGTTTTACCACCAGGTTTTTATCCAAATATACATAATATCCCATATAGTTTTGGTGATATTATATCTTCTATACAGTTTGCCCCTGCTATTGTTGCTACTGGTCCAGATTATGGTGTTGTCCCATTAATAGTTGAACTTTATCAAGACAGAGACCTTCAAGGTATTAAAGGCGTGGTTTTGAAAGACGTCAGCGATATGAAAGAAATTGGGCTTGATAGGTCTATTTCTTCCATAAAAATTACCAGAGGACCCAATTTTCCACCTACTGGTTGTAGAGTTATATTTTTTGAACAACCTAACTTTGAAGGTGCAAACTTTTCTGTGACACTTGGTCGGTTAGAATTCCAAAAATATATATTAGATTTGCATTCACATCCGCAGAGATTTGGTGATATAATATCATCTGTAAAGATTGTCCCCACGGGTATATTCAATGTGCTTGTAGTTGTCGGCGATACTCGCACTGTTGAACCTGCGATTCTTGCTGGATTTACCAATGTTGAGGGAAATATTTTCAGGTTCAGAACGGTTGTTATTAATCCTAATCCAAGCAATTATGGAGACCCCAGCACTGCGATTAGTTTCAATACTTTAGATCTATCAGATTATGATATTGTCTGGTTTACTTGGAACGCGCCAGGGCATGATAGACAATATTTTCTTGAAAATGCAGAGGGGATGATAAGGGATTTCGTAACTCAGGGCGGAACTGTATGGGCTTCTGCTATGGATGATAATATAAACGAGAATGGCACATGGCGCGGAAATTGGCTACCTGTTGAAACACATCCTATTAGAGTTGTCGGCTCTGAAGATGCAAACGTAACAATAACTGCATTTGGGCAAGCTTCAGGGCTATTTTCATGGCCAAATAAAGTTGATCCTAATGTCCTTATTACTGACGATCATTGGGTCACAGACGATCCTGTTTATCGTATCCTTGCGACAAGGCGGGCAGTTATTAGGGTTCTCATAGTTGTAGGAGATAGTAGGACAAACGAACATAACATTCTTAAAGAATTGACTGTTCTTGGCGGAAACAATTTTGCCTTTGATGTGGTATCTGTTAATCCTAATCCAGACAATTTCGGAGACCCAAAAGCTATTAAATTAAGTTCAGTTGATTTAACTCAGTATGATGTAGTTTGGTTTACGTGGAACGCTCCCGGACATGATAGAGAATATTTCATCGCAGATGCGGACGTGCTTATAAAAAACTTCGTCGCTCGTGGTGGTGTTGTGTGGGCGTCTGCAATGGATGATAATATATTAGAAGGCAGAGGTTGGCGAGGCACTTGGATGCCGACTGATGTTCATCCCATAAGAGTTGTAAAATCAAAAGACACAGGTATTCTTATCACTGCTTTTGGCAATACATCTGGTCTATTTTCTACTCCAAATAGGATAAATATAGAGTCTATTGCCACTGATCACCATTGGGTTACAACGGACAGGGCATACCAACGTTTGGCAATTAGGAGAGATAATAACGATGCAGTTGGCATATTGCTGAGATGGGGTGCTGGATATTATGTATCTTTTGCTGTGGATACAAGGGATGCAGCAAGGTCTGAAGCTGCAAGACCATTGATCCAAAATGCCTTGAATTATGTTGCAACATTAGTTAAACTAAAAGGAGAATATGTGAGTTTTCAGCTTAAATATGGGAAGGGACATTATGTAACCTTCGCTTTGGATTCAAGAGACCCTGCAAGAGGACAAGCTGCAAAATCGCTTATTCAAAATGCTTTGGTCTATTTAGCAGGTCTTGCTTGGCAGACATCTCCAAGACAATTACATGGCTTGCGCCGTGAAGTTATGACTCATAGTGTAGAATATTAACAAGTTTGGCAGTTTTCAGTTAAAACTGATAACTTTTTCATAGACCCATGATTAAGGGGGATTAAGATGCGTCTTGTTGTTGCGATCTTATCGTTAGCGGGACTCATAGTGCTTTCAATGATAGTGGTTCTTTTTACAAGCATTGAAACCACTTTCTACTTAATATCTTCTCTTGTTATAGTTGTGCTTGGTATATTCTTTGCCGTTATTTACAGGTATCAGATGCCAAAAGCTGACCAAGCCATTGTCCGAACAGGAGGAAAAAAATATGTCGTCCGTTTTCAAGGTGGTGGAGTATGGGTTAATACGATATTCCATGAAGTAAGACCTGTATCATTAAACACTATGAGATTGGAAATAACCCGTGTCGGAAAAGAAGAATCTCTAATCACTGGCAATTTTATGAGGGCTGATGTCACTGCGGTATTCTATGTTAAAGTTCCGCCTGAAGAAGAAAGCGTTATAAAAGCGGCTCAGACACTTGGTCAAAAAACTGTCCCTGTTCCCGAGTTGAAAAGATTTTTTAGTATCGGACGAAGGAGACCAAAGCCTGGAGAGAAGAAAGCCGAACAAGATGTAATGTTAGAAAATATTAAAGCTTTGTTAGATGACAAAGTAGATGGTGCGCTCAGAGCTGTTGCCGCAACTATGGATTTAGATGAACTTCAAAGGGAAAGGCAAAAATTTGCCGAAGAAGTTAAAAAAATTGTTGCACCAGACCTTGAAGAAAACGGTTTGCTTCTTGAAACTGTTACAATCACTATGCTCAACCAGACGCCTGTTGCCGATATGGACCCAAACAACAGATTTGATGCTGTCGGTATCAAAGAGATCACAGAAATTACAAAGAAAGCTGCCGTTGAAAAGGAAAAAGCCATTAAGGATGCTGACGTTGCCATAGTAGGAATTGACGTCAATGCTGCAAAGAAAAAGTTTGTCCTTGAACAAGATAGATCATGGGCAGAAGCAGATATGCAGATGAAAATCGCGACTTATTCTGCCGAAAAAGAAGCTGAAACCATTAAAATTCAATACGAACAGGAAGTCGTCGGTCAAAGGGCTGGAATTATAAAAGATCAGGAACTTGCAAAAGCTGAAATCAATAAAACTAAAGAAGTTGAAATTGCCAGAGCTGAACAGGAACAGAAAGTTGCTGAAAGAAATATTGAAAAGAACTTGGTAGTGGAAATTAAAAATATTGAAATGGGACAGAAAGTCCAAGAAAGAGAAATCCAAAGAACGTTGGAAGTAGAACTCAAAAGAATCGATCAGGAACAGAAAGTCGGAATTAAAGATTACGAAAAGCAATTGGCAATTCAAAAAGCTAAGATCGCACAAGAAGAAGGCGTTGGTATCAGAGAAATAGAAAAAATGTTAGCTATTGCTGTCAACAAAGTCGCTCAGGAACAAAAAGTTCTTGAACGAGAAATTGAAAAGAACAAATTTGTTGAAATAGCAGCGATTGAGATGAGTCAGAAAGTTCAAGAACGAGAAATTGAAAGAAATCTTGAAATACAAAAAGCTACATATAAAGCACAAGTCGGAATTAAAGAAGCTGAGGTCAATTCATTAAAGGTTCAATATGTGTTAGAAAAAGATAGAGCTTTCGCAGAAGCAGATAAAGATAAAGCAGTTATAGCTTATTCAGCCACTCGTAAAGCAGAAGCAGCAAAAATCCAATTTGAGCAAGAAACTATCGCGAAAGTTGCCGAGATTAATAAAGATCAGATGATTCAGGTCAGGGACATAGAGAAGGCGAAGTTCATAGAGATAGCGAATATAGAGAAGTCACAGAAGGTTCAAGAGCGAGACATAGAGAAGAATTTGATGATCCAGAAGGCAACTTATCAGGCACAGTTAGGTATCAAGGAAGCAGAAGTCAATTCATTGAAACAGCAATATATTTTAGAGAAAGACAGAGCGATAGTAGATGCAGATCAGAAGAAGATAATTCAGGCTTATAGTGCGACAAGGAAGGCAGAAGGG
>DTPJ01000083.1 GCA_011334435.1 Candidatus Poribacteria bacterium
AGAAAATAGAGATGGCAAATATTATTCTATTGTATATTCAAGACCTTCTGCTGTATATACAGAAGCCATTGAAACCGATCATTTTTTCCATATTAGACCCGGTGAGCAGTTTTTCGGTCTTGGGACAGCAGGATGTAATCTTGGATGCAAATTCTGTGAGACATGGCATTTATCGCAAGTCAGACCAGAGGAGACAGAAATACAAAATCTATCGCCTGATGATGCGATCAGACAAGCTAAGAATAAATCAGTCAAGATGATCAACTTTACATATAACGATCCTGTTATATGCTATGAATACGTGCTTGAAACCGCTAAAATCGCCAAAGAAAACGGATTTTTAACTTTATGTCATACCGCAGGATATATAAATGAAGAGCCTTTGAAGACATTGCTAAAATATATTGACGCGGTGAACATTGATCTTAAAGCTTTTCGTGAAGAATATTATACAAAATTTTGTGGTGTTAATCTTGAAACTGTGCTTAATACGCTTAAAACTATAAAAAGAGAAAAGGTCTTCCTTGAAATCACAAATCTTATCGTAACAGGAAACAACGATACCAAAGATGAAATAACCGATATGGTCAGTTGGATTGCCGATAATCTCGGTAATGATGTTCCATTGCATTTTTCAAGATTTTTTCCAAATTATCAGCTAACAGAGCTTTCCGCTACACCAGAAGAAACCCTTGAAATGGCTTACGAAATAGCTAAATCCAAAGGCTTGAAGTATGTTTATATTGATAACGTCCCAGGGCATAAATACGAGTCAACTTATTGTCCAAAATGCGGGACAAAATTGATAAATAGAAACGGGACTGATGTAACGATATTAGATATTGATAAGAATGGCATCTGCAAAAAATGCGGATGTAAATTGTCGGGGATATGGGGGGATTAAATATGGGAGAACCAATTCTTTGGTCACATAAAACTGTCGCAGAGATAAGGGAATACATGAGCAAAAGACCTACGGTGATATTGCCGATCGGTTGCACAGAACAACATGGCTATCATTTGCCTACTTGTGTGGATATTTTGAACGCTGAGGAAATATCAAAACGTGTCTCTGCTGAAACTGGCATTATGGTATTGCCGACGGTCAACTATTCATACTCAGGAGGAGAATTACACGGAACGGTTAATGTTTCTCCTAATGTATTAGCCCTTTACATAGAGGAGATTTGCCTTTCGCTTGCCTCGCAAGGTGCGAAAAACATAATAATTATCCCCGGACACGGCGGATCAGAGAATATGACAGCTTTATTAGCATTTCGTGATATGTTCCTGCGAAAGCATAATCATTTAGATGTAGTAATAGCGGTTATGAATGCCTATTTGATGAATCTCTGCGGAGAGGGCGATTGGCACGCAGGCAGAGCAGAAACATCTCTGATGCTTTATTGGGCGCCTCATCTTGTCCATCTTGATAGAATTTCCTATGATTCTGAGGAACTTTTGGATATGATGCGTAAAAATCCCGACGCATATCAAGATATTCAAAAGATCGTTGATTCTCCACAGGCAGGACCAAGAATAAGGCAGAGAAGAGATATTCAAGTTGGCGTCATGGGATACCCTGAGGAGGCATCCGCTCAGATTGGTAAAGAAATTGCAGATAAATCAGTTAAAGAGATCGTTGAGACTATAAAGGAAATTGAAAGACAAAGAGGAGTATTATAAAAAATATGAACACAAGGACGAGAAAAATCTTATTAATCGCTGGTCAGATTGTTATCAGTGGAATAGCAGGAATTATAGCCTGTCTGTTATCTTTTACGATAGTAAACCTCCTGTGGCGAGGAATAGACCCTCAATCCATATTTGGATTTATAAGAGGAATTTTGCTTTTAATCTCATTTTTGTTTATCCTTTTCGCCAGTATAACCGCGGTTTCTGAAACTGTTTTGCAATTTAGGCGATATATCCCAAGGGAATTCATATCCAGAAAGATGGTATATGAGGGCTGTTTTTTGGGAATATGTGCAGCGGTTGCCTTGCTTTCGGTAACTCGTAGCGATTGGATAAACTCCCTTGAAGATTGGGGCGGAGGCGTTAAACTTATCGCAACATTATTTTATCTGCTTTTATTCTTGCCCCTGAAATTGTTTACTTTTTGGATACCCGCACTCTTGATTTTATCTATATCTGCCCCTATTGGTGCTACAATAGCATTTTATCTTAATCCGCATACAAAAAAGAAAAAGGAAACAGAAAATCTCACAGAAGAACCGCAAAGCTAATATTAAGGGAATTTATTATGGACATTAACAAACGCATTAAACAAACAAGCAAAGATTCCATGTTTACGAGAGGAAGACGTGAGCTTGGAACACCACAAGGTCTGACATTGGCTAAAACTATTGCTTTATGTGCAGTTTTTTCAATAACTGCTGATATTGTCGGGAAACGCATCGGCATAAAGACAGACATATTATATACTGTTTTAATTGTTATCAATGTTATCGTCTTTGGATTTATTGTGATTAGAATGTCTATTATGAGCAAAAGAGCTTTAGAAAAGCGTAGAAAAGAACAACAACGAAAGTTAGAAGGAAAAAATTAAAAGTGAATGAGAAAAGACGAGGACTTACTTATGAAGACGCTGGTGTTTCCATTGATGTTATGGACGCTGGCATAAAAGATTCAAAAAGCATGATAAGATCAACCTTTCGCCAAGAGGTTTTAAGCGATATTGGGCATTTTGGCGGACTTTTTGCCCTAAACAAAGACAAATACGAAGAACCTGTTTTAGTATCAAGCACTGATGGCGTCGGGACAAAGCTGAAAGTCGCCTTTATGAGCGGGAAGCATGACACTGTCGGGATTGATTTAGTCTCTCATTGTGGAAATGACATTGTCGTCCTCGGTGCTGAACCGATATTTTTCCTTGACTATATCGGTATGGGAAAGCTTGAACGCCACATAATGGTTCAGATCATTGAAGGGTTAGTCAAAGGCTGTAAAGAGGTCGGTTGCGCACTTATCGGCGGAGAAACTGCTGAAATGCCTTCATTCTATAAAGAAGGTGAGTATGACTTAGTTGGGACTATCGTCGGCGTTGTAGATAAAAAATTCATAATCACTGGGGAAAAGATAACTCCGGGCGATGACATAATTGGATTGGCTTCTGTTGGGCTTCATACTAACGGATATTCACTTGCAAGAAAGGTCATATTTGACATAAGCGGATATGGGGTTTTTGACTTCATTCAAGAACTTGATATGACTGTCGGTGAAGAGCTTTTGAAACCTCATAAAAGTTATGTTAAGTCTGTATTAAATTTAATTGGAAAGTTTAATAAATGCGTTAATGATTCTGTTGACATCAAAATTAAAGGTATGGCTCATATTACTGGTGGGGGATTGATTGATAACGTCCCTCGCATACTTCCAGAAAACTGCTGTGCATCTATCAAAGTCGGTAGTTGGAAAATTCCGCCTATATTTTCTTTTATACAGAAAAGGGGAGAGATTGACGAAATGGAAATGCACAGGGTTTTCAATATGGGTGTTGGAATGGTCATTGTGGTTTCGCCAGACTGCACTGATCAAGCTATTGATGAGTTGCGATCTACTGGCGAGACTGTTTATAAGATCGGACAAATTATCAAGGGTGATAGGAAGGTTGTTTTTCATTAGAAAGGAGCAAAAAATGGACTATATTATGGCGCCTCCAAGCAATGCGGTAATTCTTTTTAACGGCAAAGATTTAAGCAATTGGCAGACTCGTAGCGGTGGAACTGCTGGTTGGGAGGTCAAAGATGGCATAATAACAGTTGTCCCCGGCACTGGCGACATTATGACCAAAGAGACATTTACAGATTTTTATCTTCATTTGGAATGGATGGAGCCTGATATGCCTGATGCGAAAGGTCAGGCTAAGGGCAATAGCGGTGTTTATCTTCAAGGGCGTTATGAAATACAGGTGCTTGATTCCTACGGCATAGAACCACCCGGAAAAGGCGATTGTGGAGCTATATATAATCAATATGCACCATTAGTCAACGCATGTAAACCTCCGCTTCAATGGCAGGCTTATGATTTTATTTTCCGTTCCGCAAGAACTGGTGCTGATGGAAAAATTGAGAACGCAAGGATCACTGCTTGCCAAAACGGGATGGTCATACATAATAACGTCATCGTTGATGGTGTTACAGGGGGAGCTATTAATGATAAGGTGTTAGAGCCAGGACCAATTTTGCTTCAAGATCATGGCAATTTGATAAAGTATCGTAATATATGGATTATCCCATTGCCACTTAAAGGCTCTGATAAATATTAATGTTTGACTTTGAAGGTTCTATCATTTGGCTATTAACCAAGGATAGAACCTTGCAGTCTTTTTAATTAATCCTCATAGTTATTCATACTTCTCAATAAAATCCCTCTGATTTCCATTAAAATAAAGAAATGCGTATATCAAGATTTCAATTGAAACTGACATTAATATTTTTGCTTGTCTTGCTTATCCCAGCGATAACCGCAACTCTTTTAACTAAATATATCTTGACAATACAGAGGGCTGTTATAAATGTAGATCAAAAGGCAGAGGCAGTCCTGCAAGAGACAAAGATTATCGCAGATGACATAATTGAAAAAGCAAAAGAGGAATGTCTTTCTGTTGCACAAGTGGTCTCTGATAATTTGACTGAAAATGATATTGATCTCAGTTCATCTAAAAAAGTCCAAGAGTCTATCAAAGGTATTGTTCTACCCGGACACACGTTTAATATTATCATATTAGATTATAATAATCCTATAACGAAATCCAAAGTCATTTTTGCAACTTCTCAAGATTATGAAAGTCTTTTAGATTCAATGTCAGAAAAATTGAAAAGCAATGATGATACATCATATCAAAATACATCATATCAAGATGGGGATTTAGTTTATGGCGTCGTTCCTCTTATGAAAAATTCCAAACAAGTGGCGTCTGTTATAGTCTATAAACGACTTGGAGAAGGATTAGTTAAAAATGTGATCGATCTTCAAAAATTGTTGGGCATTTATGCACTCAAAGAAGATGTAGAGGACATAATATGGATTTTTGTCATCGGGTTAATAGTAATTTTTGCGGTTTTAGGGATATTGCTTGCCACTTTCTTAGCAAGAAGTGTTACAAAACCTATTCTTGACCTTGTCGCAGGGACAAAAGAGATCGCCAAGGGGAATTTAGACTATCGGGTAGAATCTAAGGGCAAAGATGAGATCGCAGAATTAATAGAGTCGTTTAACTTAATGGCGGGACAGCTAAAATCCAGTAGGGATAGGCTAATGATGACCGAAAGGGTTGCTGCTTGGCGAGATGTTGCTCGTCAGATCGCACATGAGATCAAAAATTTGCTTAGCCCAATCCAATTGTCAATGTATAGGTTGAAGAGAAATCTCGGCAGTGAAAGATACATAGAGATATTTGAGCAATCTTATGCTAACATAACAAATGAAGTGGAAAGTCTCAAAAATATGGTTACAGAATTTTCAAACTTCGCTAAGATGCCAAAACCTCGTCTGCATCCAGTTTCAATAAATGAGATCGTCCAAAGTGCGATGAGCCTTTATAATGAACTGCCTGAGAATATAGAAATAAGGTCAAATCTTGCTGACAACCTTCCACAAGTTATGGCAGACTCCGATCAGATGAGGCAGGTCTTACATAACCTCATTGGCAATGCTGTTGATGCGATGCCAGAAGGAGGACAACTGACCATAACAACAAGGCTTGATACAGATAACGTCATAATGGAGATAGAGGATACTGGTTGTGGTATGTCAGAAGAGGTTAGACAGAGGATTTTTACGCCATATTTCACAACTAAGGAAAAGGGAACAGGTCTTGGGATGGCAATTGTCGCACAGATCGTTGGGGAACATGGCGGAGAAATCTCCGTCCAAAGCACACAGGGTATCGGAACAAAAGTCACAATTAAGCTAAAGGCGGGCGTTGATGAAAAGATGATCGCCGAAAATG
>DTPJ01000296.1 GCA_011334435.1 Candidatus Poribacteria bacterium
AGTTCCAAAAAGCTATATGAAAGGGATGCTTGTTGATGGGATAGTCTATGCCGATGAAAAGCTAATGAAAGCCATAAAGGCAGATATGAGCCTTCAACAGGTGGCAAATGCAGCGCATCTGCCGGGCATCGTGAAAAACTCATTAGCGATGCCTGATATACATTGGGGTTATGGTCTTCCGATAGGTGGTGTAGTTGCCACTAATCCTGAAAATGGAGGGATAATATCGCCCGGAGGTGTCGGAAGTGATATTAACTGCGGAGTTAGACTTCTAAGGACAAACCTAAAATTCAAAGATGTTCAAGGAAAAATGAAAGACTTGATCTCAGCGTTGTTCAATAAAATTCCTTGTGGAGTTGGAGAGGAAGGCACTATCGTATTGTCTCCAAAAGAGGAAAACGAAGTTTTGAGAAACGGGGCAAAATGGGCTGTTGAAAATGGATATGGCTGGGAAAGAGACTTAGAATTTACGGAAGAAAAGGGCTGTCTTGCAGGTGCAAATCCAGAAGTGGTCAGCAAAAAAGCCTTTGAACGAGGAAAAAGACAGCTTGGAACTCTCGGATCGGGAAATCATTTCTTAGAAGTTCAAAGGGTGGAAAAGATCTTTGATAAACAAGTGGCTGATATTTTGGGACTTGAAGAAGATCAGATAACGATAATGATTCACTCAGGATCAAGAGGGCTTGGCTATCAGGTTTGCGATGATTATCTTCATGGATGGGACAACATCACTCAAAAATATGGCTTTAGCATACCTGATAGGCAATTAGCATGCGCCCCAGTTAAGTCACCAGAGGGACAGGAGTATCTTTCAGCGATGGCATGTTCCGCTAACTATGCATGGGCAAACAGACAATGCCTTATGCACTGGACAAGAGAGGTCTTTATGGACTTCTTTGGAATGAAAGCGGAGGATTTAGGTCTTGAACTTGTCTATGACGTCGCACATAATATAGCGAAATTTGAAGATCACGAGGTTGACGGCAAGGTAGTCAAACTATGTGTGCATAGAAAGGGCGCAACAAGAGCTTTTCCGCCGGGACATAAAGATTTGCCAGAAAAATATCGTCCGATTGGTCAACCTGTCATTATCCCTGGTGATATGGGTTCGGCATCCTATGTTTTGGTCGGCACACAAAAAGCTATGATGGAGACCTTCGGAAGCACATGTCACGGTGCAGGCAGAGTTTTAAGCAGAGCAGCAGCAATAAAAGCCACAAAAAACCGTAAAATAGACAAAGAATTAGCAGAACAAGGCATATTTGTCAGAGCAAGAGGGAGAGAAACTCTTGGCGAGGAAGTTCCAGAAGCATATAAAGATGTTGATGAGGTTGTAAATGTCGTCCATCAAGCGGGAATTTCCCTACGTGTCGCAAGAATGAGACCTTTAAGTGTTATGAAAGGATAATTAAGTAAATTAAGCAATAGCTAAGGAGTGAAATTGGCATGTTAGACTTGAAATATGTTAGAGAAAATGTTGATAAAGTCAAAGAAATGTTACATAACAGGAATCTCTCTGATTCTATCAGTCTAATAGACGAACTTGTCCAATGTGATGAAAAGAGAAAGTCTATCCTTCCAGAAGTTGAGGAACTCAGACGCAGAAGAAATGAGGCATCCAAAGAGATAGCCGAACTAAAAAGAAGCGGAAAAGATGCACCTGAACTTGTTGAAGAACTAAGGGAAGTCAGGAATAAGATTCAAGAGATGGAAGAAGAATTATCTTCAGCAGAAAAAAGGATCAACGATATTCTTTTAATCATTCCTAATATGCCACACTCCAGCGTTCCAATAGGTGAAGACCCAAGCAAAAATGTTGTTGTAAGGACATGGGGCGAGATGCCAAAGTTTAGTTTTGAGCCAGCGCCGCATTGGGAAATAGCAGAAACTCTCGGCATAATTGAGTTTGATCGGGCTTCAAGATTAGCAGGAAGCAACTTTGTGCTTTATAAAGGGTTAGGGGCAAAACTTGAACGTGCCCTGATAAACTTTATGTTAGACTTGCATACTGACGTTCATGGCTATATTGAGATATTCCCACCATTTATCGCAAACAGAACAACCATGACTGGTAGCGGACAATTGCCAAAATTTGAGGGCGATATGTATCAATGCGACAGTGGAATTGATCCAAAAGACGATCTTTTCTTGATCCCAACCGCTGAAGTCCAATTAGCAAGCTATCACAACGGCGAAATCCTAAACGGCGATCTTCTGCCATTAAAATATACCGCTTATACCGCATGTTTTAGGCGAGAGGCAGGAGCTTATGGACGCGATACTCGCGGGCTTGTTAGAATCCATCAATTTGATAAGGTAGAAATGTTCAAATTCACCAAGCCAGAAGACTCTTTTGATGAATTAGAATCTATGGTCAAAGATGCAGAGGAAGTGTTGCAACTACTTAAACTGCCATACAGAGTATCAAGTCTTTGCACAGCAGATATTAGCTCTGCATCTGCAAAAACTTATGATATTGAAGTTTGGATGCCCGGCTTGAATAGGTTTCAGGAAGTCTCTTCATGTAGTAACTGCACTGATTATCAAGCGAGAAGGTCAAATACAAGATTTCGCAGAGGTCCTGGCAAGCCTGTTGAGTTTGTCCACATGCTAAATGGATCAGGTGTCGCAATGCCAAGAACAGTCATCGCAATACTTGAGAATTTTCAGCAAAGCGACGGAAGCGTAATAATCCCAGAGGTTCTCAGACCTTATATGAAGGGTGTAGAGAAGATAGGATAATGTAAATTTAATTTACAAAAAATCTCTTGTCAAAAGATGTAAAAATTGATATAAATTTGGATAAAGAAGTAGGTTTTATTGTATGATAATGGTTAATTTACCTTTGGGAGGGAAATAGCAATGAAAACTTTATCCAACAAGTTTTTCACCACTGTTGCTGTTATCATGTCATTACTAATTTTTATAACTCCTATACTTGCCATGCAAGATGACTTTACTGCTGGACGTATCGCAGGTGAACAGGCAGGTAAAAGTAAAACGAATGGTGTAGCATGGATGGCGATCGGGTGTTTAGGAGGATTATTAGGTGTTATCGTTGCATATATTTATGAGCCAAGCCCTCCTGCAAGCCTTTTATTAGGCAAATCTCCAGAATATGTTGCAGCATTTACTGATGCCTATAAGAATGGGGCAAAAAGCGTTCAAACTAAAAATGCTTGGACAGGCTGTATTGTATCAACACTTCTGTATGTGGTCTACGTTGTGTTGGTCGTAGCTGCAGCAGAAAATTCTGTTGATTAACGAAAATAATTTATGACCTTAACTATATTGGCAACATTTTTGATATTAAATATTTCTCTAACTGGTCAAATGCCTGACACAATTTCACTTAGATTTGAGCGAAAAATCATCGCGGAAAATTCAACAGAAATTGTGAAGGGCATTTCTTACTATAAAGCCCCCCAGAAGCTTCACATTGAAGTTCAGCATCCGCTTAAGCAAATTATGGTTATTGAGAATAATATCACAACAATATACTATCCAATAGAAAAAAAAGCTTTTCGTATCAAATCAAAAGGACCTGTTCAGATGCCATTTATTCAGTCAATTTTATCTGCAATGAAAGACGATTATGGGCTATCCGACATTGGCTATACACTAACGAGGAGTGAAAAGAAAGGAAATACACTTTACACTTATTGGGACCCGCCAAAAGAATATAAAAAACAAATGGGAAGATTTATTATAGGAATAGAAAACGGCTTGATTAGTTATTCGGAAGCATTAGATCCCAAAGGCAAAACAGTTGTGAAATCAATCTATAAGAAACATATGGAACTTAATGGGAAATTCTTCCCTTTGGAAATCCAATCAGAAATTATTGAAGGTTCTAAAAAGACTAACGAATATATAATTTATAGTGATGTAAAATTCAATATATCATTACCTCAGGAAGTTATCAATTTCAGTATTCCTAATTCTGTTCCAATAAAAGAAATTGAATGGTAATTTCTTGATTTGGTAAAATGATACTTAACTTTATTGAACAATATAAATTACAATATTATGTCCGATTTTGTTAATCCATATACTAAATTTGCTTATGCTTATGACGTAATGATGGAAAATGTTGATTACGTCCGTTGGGCGGAATATGTTGATGACCTTTTTGCGTTATATAATTACCATCCCAAGCGAGTTTTAAATATCGCCTGTGGAACAGGATCAATAGACATCTTACTTGCACAAAAAGGTTACGAGATGTTTGGAATAGACCTTGCCTTTGAAATGTTAGCATTAGCAAAGAAAAAGGCAGAACGTAGAGGTGTTAAACTTAATCTTTGGCAACAGGATATGAGGGAATTGACTGTCTCAAAGCCTTTTGATGCTATATTATGTCTTTATGATAGTATAAATTACATGACTACCGAAAAGGACTTAAAAACAGTATTTATAAGGGCATCAGAAGCTCTTGTTCCAAAAGGCATGTTCATATTTGATGTAACAACAGAACGTAACATTATTAAACACTTTCACATGAAGACTTTCGCAGAAAGCAACAAAGATTTTTCTTATATATGGAAAAACCTTTATGTCCCAAAAGATAAACTTTGTAAGACTATACTTACATTTTTCCTAAAAGAAGGTGATTGCTACAAAAAATATGATGAATACCATGTTCAAAAGATATTCTCTGTGGATCAAGTGAAGGACCTTCTTAATGAAGCTGGATTTAAACTGCTTAGTTCCTTTGATGCGTTTACTTTTAATAAATGTGGGCGTTCATCGGATCGGATAAATTTCACGGCGGTGAAAAAAACATGAGAAGCAAATTTTTATTAAAATTGTTCTCAGGATTGATGGGCAAGTCAGATTGGACTTTCATCTATGAATCTACTGATGCTTGGGAAGTGGAATTGATCAGGTCTGCGTTAATAAACAGCAATATCCATGCAACAGTGAGGTCTGATAAGTATGTTATTAACTCAGACGGAAAGAAAAAACGTAGTTATGTTGTGCTTACTCCACAATCTAAACTTGATGAAGCCCAATTGGTTTTAGAAAATGCTTTGACTGTTTTATCAAATAAAGACAAATTTATGCAACAGCAAGAGGAATTGGAGTCTCAAATTGAAAAAGGCAAATTAATTGATGAAATTCAAGGGAAACCAGAACCAATACCAATAGGAGAGCCTACGCTTTTAGCTGAAAAGCAAAATGTCGGAAAAATCTTTTATTATAAAGAAAACGATGTCTATGAAATAAGGCTTGAATTTGATTTCTATAAACAATCGCATTTTATGGATTATGAGGATTGGGACGAGTTTACAAATTTTAGCGCTCAAAGACAAGAATTTTTTATACTATTGAAAGAAAAATATCCAAAACTTGCTTTTCTGTTGAAAGAGAATAAGAAACGACCCGATTTTCTTAAATTGATAGAATATTCTTATGGCAAAAGTCAGCCTCCTAATTGATATTTTGGCATAAAATTTGCTTAATTTTTATTGACATTTATACTTAATCATATTAAAATAATAAGTGTCAACTTTTTATATTATTTTTTCTCAATCAAAATTTCTAAAAAGCAAGGTTTTAGGTGATATATTATGAGAGTAATGAAAACTCCAAGAAGCGTTGATATTGAGATTACTACAAGATGTAATTTAAGATGTAAATATTGTGCTCATTTCACAAGTGCAGGCGACGTAGATAATGACCTGCCTAAGGAAGAGTGGTTAAAATTCTTTGAAGAGCTTAATCGTTGTGCAGTTATGGACGTCGTTTTATCTGGTGGAGAACCATTTCATCGCAAGGACATAACAGAAATAATAGAAGGTATTATCCGCAACAAGATGAGATTTTCAATACTAAGCAACGGCACTTTGATCACTGATGAGGTTGCAAAGTTTCTTTCTGAAACTAAAAGATGCGACAGCGTTCAAGTTTCAATAGATGGTTCCAAGCCTGAAAGCCACGATATTTTCAGAGGAAAGGG
>DTPJ01000207.1 GCA_011334435.1 Candidatus Poribacteria bacterium
AGTTAAATCCAATTATCATAAGGATTAGAAAGCCATATAAAAATGAAAATGCTCCACATTTGTCATTCCCGTGAAAACGGGAATCCAGAAAAATCATAACAAAGAAATGGATTCCTGATGCAGTTTACCCCTGCGAAGCTTGTCCCTGTGAAAGCAGGGAGCAGGGAGTAAGGGCAGGAATGACAAACTTTTTCATAGGTGGCATTTTGCTTTATCTAATGAGCATTTTCATATAAACACTTAATTCAAACCTTGATAAATACTGGTTTCGGATAGCATCTCAGAATTACCAGATGAATAAATAATAAAATAGTTGAAGAATTGTATCTTCTTATAGTTTATCAACATTAATCATATTGCTACCAATTTTGCTACTCCTCCTCTACAATTATAGTCCAAGTAATTTAACAATAGCTTCCTCTGTTGCAGGAATTGACGATGGTTTTTCTGAGCAAGCGATAGCACGATCAGGGTCTTTAAGCCCATGACCCGTTACAATACAGACGATACAATCGCCTTTTTTAAAAAATCCCTTCTTATTCAGCTTTATAACTCCTGCAACAGACGCAGCAGATGCAGGTTCAACAAATATACCTTCAAGTTTAGCAAGCATTTTATAAGCGTCTAAAATTTCGTCGTCGGTAACAGTGTCAATTAATCCGCCTGACTCATCTCTTGCAGATTCAGCTAATTTCCAACTTGCAGGATTACCGATCTTTATGGCAGTTGCTATTGTATGAGGGTCTTTTATTATATGCCCTTTAACGATGGGTGCAGCACCTTCTGCTTGAAAGCCGATCATCTTTGGAAGATTGTCTATAATGCCTGCTTTTTTATATTCCTTATACCCTTTCCAATATGACGTTATATTACCCGCATTTCCAACAGGTATAACGTGATAATCTGGAGCTTTACAAAGCACATCGCATATTTCAAATGCCCCTGTTTTCTGACCTTCTATACGATAGGGATTTATAGAATTGACAAGCGTAATGGGATATTTATCTGTAATCGTTCTAACCATCTCTAATGCATCATCAAAATTCCCTTGAACAGCTACGACATTAGCACCATGCATCAAGGCTTGAGAAAGTTTTCCCAATGCAATATTTCCTTCTGGAATAAGCACAATACAATTAATTCCTGCCCTTGCGGAATATGCAGCTGCAGAGGCAGAGGTATTGCCTGTTGACGCACACATAACAGCCTTTGAGCCTTCCTCAACTGCCTTTGATATTGCCATAGTCATTCCACGGTCCTTAAAAGAGCCAGTAGGATTCATTCCTTCATATTTCATGTATATCTCTAAGTCTCCACCTATTGACTTACTAAGATTATCCGCTTTTATTAAAGGAGTATTGCCCTCATTTAAAGTGATGATCGGTGTTTTGTCTGTAATTGGTAAATAATCACGATATTTGTTTATAATGCCTTTCCATTCCATCATTATTTCCTTTCAATTGTCTGTGTGACTTCTGATTTTAACTTTTATTGATTTCTTGCCAAGCGTCTAAAACAGATGGCAGAGGCTCTTCCCAAAGCCATGAAACTTTTATCCAAAAATCCTTGATGATTTCAGAACGATATATGCCCTCAGTATCAGTCAAAATAGAATGATAAAGTTTATCTTCACCTAATCTATAAAATTCTGCCTGCTTGCGGATCGGATCAATTAGCCAATATTCCGAGATTCCCGCGGATTCATATTCATAAAATTTGTCTCCACGATCTCGTCTCATACTTTCTGGAGAAGTTATCTCAACGACCATATCTGCTGCACCATCAAGATAGGCATCTTTTATGCGAGTTAAATTCTCATTGGATACAAATATTATATCAGGCTCTCTACCTGATGACTCAAGTCTAATTTGATAAGGTGCATTATATAATTTTCCCAGTTTTCTAGAATCCACATAAAGACGTAGAAGCACTGTAAGAAAAACAGTAATATCTTGATGTCGTTCTGATGCTGAAGGTACCATAATAATTTCTCCATCTTCCCATTCCGCCAAAGTATCCTCATCGCATAATTCAAGAAATTCTTGGTAAGTCATTTTCTTTGATTCTGTTTTGGTCTTTTCTTGTGATCCTGATTTTATGAATGCTGTCTCCAATATTTATCACCTCTAATCAATATTCAGAATCCTATTCATTATTATCTACATTTTAATGGATGCTATTTAGTAGATCAAAGTTTGAATGTTTATAGTATATCATATTCAGGCTATATTTTCAACGAAACTGATTCTGGCCTTCAGAACAAAGTCCTTGCATATTATCAAACATTTATGTTAAAATAGAAAATAAAAGATAATAATAAACTTTCCAAAACTCGCAAAACCACCTTTAAATATTTAGGGATTTAAGCAGAAGTCATGCAGTCCAAGATAGATTTATCCGATACAATAAGAATCCTTTTAGTTGAAGATGATGATGCCTATGCTATGCTAATTGGGAGGATGCTTAAAAGAGCGAAGATCGGAAAATTTTCAGTGGAAAGAGTTGACAGTCAACAATCAGCATTTGAGCGACTTCCAAAGGGAGATATTGATTTAGTTTTGCTTGATTTACATCTTCCTGATACAAATGGGCTTGCAACGCTTGATTCCTTTATTAACAAAGAATATGACGTCCCAATTGTCATCTTAACAAGCCTTAATGATGAGATAACGGGAATCAAAGCATTGCAAAAAGGCGCGCAAGACTACATAATCAAATCCGACATAAATGAGGAACTTTTAATACGATCTATTCGTTATTCAATAGAACGTTATAATTTGATATCAGAACTAAAGAGAAATACAAAGGCTCTTGAAGCAAGTGAAGAACGTTTTCGCATTATTACAGAGCAAAATGCTGATGCCATAGTTGTTGTTGACGATGAAAGGATTGTGCGTTTTGTAAATCCCACAGCCGAAAAGGTGTTTAACCGAAGTGCAGATGAATTCATAGGCAAACAATTTGACTTCTCATCAGAATATGGTGTAGAAACAGATATTGAGGTATCAAGCGACGGTGAGAATTCCACTATATTAGAATGTAGGGCGAACAGGATAAAGTGGCAAGATCGCGATGCAATTCTTATGACTCTTAGGGACGTTACGGAACGCAAACAGGTAGAAAAGATGAAAGATGAAGTGATCTCAATTGTAAGCCATGAGATCAGAGGACCACTAACTTCTATCATAAACTCCCTTAGCTTAATTATTGATGGTGAGACTGGCGACATCCCAGAGCCAACTAAAAAGATGATAGAGATCGCCTATAGAAATAGCGAACGTTTGCTTCGGCTTACAAATGATATGCTTGATATAAGAAAAATAGAATCTGGAAAGATGGAATTCAACTATCAGGTTTTGGAAGTTATGCCATTAATTGAGCAAGCCATAGAAGCAAACCGTTCTTATGCTGATCAATTCAAAGTTCGGATAAGATTAGAAAACACAATACCAGACGCTAAAATTAAAACTGATAGTGATCGTTTCATACAAATATTGACCAACCTCTTAACGAATGCTGCAAAGTTTTCCCCTCCTGAAGACGAAATCATCGTCTCTGTTTCTCGTAATAAGGGTTTTCTGAGAATATCAGTCAAAGATCATGGACCTGGCATTCCAGAGGAATTTCAAAACAGAATTTTTAGTAAATTTGCTCAGTTTACTGCTCAAGGTGCAAGGCGAAAAGGTGGTTCTGGATTAGGACTGAGTATCTCTAAGATGTTAGTTGAAAACTTGGGCGGATCAATCGGTTTTGAAACAAAGCCCAACGAAGGGACTACCTTTTATTTTGATCTACCAGAATATCAGGAGTAGTTTTTAGCTACCTGATCTTTCAAGGTTCTAAAATAGATTATGTCAGAAACAGAGGTCATCGTACATACAGCTAATCTCAAAAAGCAATTCAAATCCCATATTGCGATTGAGGATATAAATCTGCAAGTTGAATCTGGCGATATTTATGGATTGATCGGTTCAAATGGTTCTGGCAAATCGGTCCTTCTTAAAATATTGGCGACGATTCTAAAACCTTCTGCTGGCGCTGTCCGCATATTTGAGCAAGATATATCAAAAAAAACACAAAAAATAAGAGAGTTAATTGGCTATATGCCCGATAGGTTAAATTCCTTTGAGGAGTTAAAGGTTTGGGAATATCTTGATTTTTTTGCAAGTGCATATAAAATACAAAGAAAAGAGCGTTTGAAAGTCATCAACGATATTTTGGAGCTTATGGATTTAGTTTCCGATCGTGATCGCCCAATTCATACGCTATCGCTTGGAACAAAGAAACGGATCAGTATTGCAAAGACCCTTATTCACGATCCATCATTGTTAATACTTGATGATCCGATGTGCAATCTCGATCCAAAGGTCAGAATTGAGATAAAAGAAATCATAAAAGAATTAGCTAATATGGGCAAAACTATTATTATGTCATCAAATACAATCGCTGATCTATCTTCTGTCTGTAATAAAATAGGAGTAATGAAAAATGGGAAGCTTATATTCAGCGGTTCTATTGATAACATCTTTTCGCAAATAGGCGAAGCATTGACAATTGAGATCGGAATTGTTGACAATATAGAGTTTGCAAAGGAAATTCTGCAAAGCCAAGAGAAGATCGGAGAAATAGACATAAAAGGAGATATTATTAAAGCTCAATTCAACGGAAATAGAGAGGATATATATAAAATACTGACAATCCTAATCAATGAAAAAGTCAAAATTTACTCTTTTCGCGAGGAAAGCCTAAATCTTGAAGATATATATTTAAAACTGACTGCTAACCAGCCAAGTTAAATTTTATAGGGCATCAAACTGATACCCTAAATGTTTATAGATAATCTTTATTGATATAGATAATTTCCATGTTCAAGGCAACAGTTATACATCGCGGAAAGGTTTTCTTCGGGAACATTTGGCGGTAAATTGTTTGCATCTCGCAAAATAAACCTTCCACCTTCCATAATACCTGACTGCAATATCTCTTTTGTGCGGTTGTATACTTGTTCAGGTGTGCCGTTAAGCAGAATAGAGACCTCAGGTCCACCGAGTATCTCAACATCGTTTCCAACAGCTTTTCTTAGCCATGTGAAATTGACAGGAAATCCAGTATCAAAACTATCAACGTGTAATTCTTTAACTATGGTTGGAAAATGCCTTGTCGCATCGCCACAGAGATGCATACTGTGCGGTCCTTGCTCAGACCATAGAGAATACCATTTTTTATGATATGGCATTACCATCTCTTTATATGTGTTAAGTGATATAAGCTGAATTGAATCGTCTGCAAATCCGCCCCTTTGTCCAACAAATGCTTTTTGACCGAAAAATTCAGCTAAAGCACGATTACGAATAATCACCGCATTATGAATAAAACTAAGCAAACGATGAAAATATTCAGGGTCTTCATAAATATCGCTGTAAAGCTCAGAACCACGCAGGCAAGTTGCGATAGTTAAATGACCGTCAAATCCCAATAACGGTGGACTTACACTGAAAGTCATGTCTTTATATGATAATCTCGGTATAGCTTGCTTAACGTCTTCATAACGTTTTATGCAACGTTTGATAAATGGATTATCTAATGGATGTTCAATATCCATATCAAATAATCGGTATTTATCCGATCCTGCAAGAATTGGTAAGGTATCCGCTACCTGTCCATCACGAAATTCAAGCGGTGTCCCAAAATAAAGAGAATCATAAGAGTTTTGATTGTCTATGTAGAAATTTACATGCTTTGGTCTTTCTACTGGACTATCGCGATATTGATTTATACATTCGCCTACATATTCAGCAAATCTGATCTGAATCTCAATAAGGGCGGAAGCACTATTAAAATAATCCTCAAATGTAATTCCAAATGGATTTAAACTTTTATTGAAAAGCACTACACGGGGATTTATTCCGTAAGTAACTGGGACTCTGGTTGGCTTGCGATTATAATATGCTTGCCATAC
>DTPJ01000692.1 GCA_011334435.1 Candidatus Poribacteria bacterium
ACACTGAAAGGATAAAATTTTTAGATGCTTCTTTCAATTTTGTCATTCTGAGCGTCAGCGAAGAATCTATTTAGATGCTTCACTTCGTTCAGCATGACAGATCGTTGAAGCGAAAAATCCCATTTATGTCCTTCTGTGGCTAATTTTAATTTTTTGTTTAATTTTGGAGTGGAATAATGGCTTTTGACTTTGATTATCACGTTCACACAACGGTATCATACTGTCATGAAGGTGATCTTACAATTGATAATTTATTAAAATTGGCAAAGGAAAAAGGGTTAAAAGGTTTTGCAGTGACGGATCATGCACATCATCTATATTTTGATAATAAATCCGCATGGCAATATAAATATATAACGGATTATAATCTTTTTCTTTCAGCTATGGAGATCGGCGACAAAAAGTTTGAGGATTATCTTAATCTAATCGCTAATTATAACGAAAGTAATAATGAAAATAGCCCTAAACTACTCATCGGAACGGAAGTAGATGTCGCCCAAAACGGCAAAGCTGTCTTTAACGCAAAATATCGTGATAAACTTGATGTCCTGATCGGGGGGATACATTGGCTTCCATGTATCAAAAATGGTTTAGATAGCAAAACTTTGCTTATAGAATTCATGGATTTTACGATGATGTTGATGGAAAATGATATTGACATATTAGCGCATCCAACAAGAATATTCAGGGCAAACAAGATGGAGATACCAAAAGAAGTGATCCGACCAATTGTTATGAAAGCCAAAGAAAAGGGCATAGCAATAGAGATAAACAGCCATAATTACCCTGATCCTGATGTCCAATTTATTCGTTCATGTATTGATGAAGGCGTAAAGCTTTCTATTGGCACAGACACACATAGAATAGCAGAATTTGGCGATTTCTCTATGCAAAAGAGGATACTCTCCGAAGCCGGAATTAATGATAATATGCTTGATGATGTTTTATTCACTCATGACAACAAGGATTGACAATTAATATTAACAGTAGGTAATGAGTGGCAGATATTCTCTATCTGTCACTTGTTACTGATCACTGATTACCGATCACTGATTACTGATAGGTGGATATATGAAAATAGTTATCGCTCCTGATTCATTTAAGGGAAATTTGACTGCAAGGGAAGTAGCAGATGCCATAGAAGTTGGCATTAGACGCATTATGCCTGATGTGGAGATCGTAAAAGTTCCGATGGCTGATGGTGGAGAGGGGACTGTCCAAGCTTTAGTAGATGCAACCTCAGGGGAGATCATCACTGCGGAAGTGACTGATCCCTTAGGCAATCGGATAAATGCAGTTTTTGGCATACTCGGTAACAGAGAACCGAAAACCGCAGTTATTGAGATGGCTTCTGCATCAGGATTGCCATTAGTCCCATTAGACAAGCGAAATCCGATGATAACCACAACTTATGGCACTGGCGAACTTATTCTAAAAGCTCTTGACATTGGCTGTAAAAGGCTTATAATTGGTATCGGTGGAAGTGCCACTGTTGATGGTGGGGCAGGTGTTGCACAAGCACTTGGAATTAGATTGATTGATAAAGATGGTAACGATATTCCAAGAGGTGGTGGAGGATTAAAATATCTTGATAGGATTGACATATCAGGGATTGATCAGCGATTGAAAGAAACTGAGATAATTGTCGCTTGTGATGTTGATAATCCGCTTGTTGGTCCGAGAGGTGCTTCTGCCGTTTTCGGACCTCAGAAAGGTGCAACGCCAGAAATGGTTGAGCAATTAGATATGTTCCTTGATAGGTATGCAGACATCATCAAGCGAGATTTAGCGGTAGATGTCAAATATGCACCGGGGGCAGGTGCAGCAGGCGGACTTGGTGCAGGGCTTATGGCTTTTTTTAAGGCACAATTGAAATCTGGGATTGACATCGTAATATCAGCGTCAGGGTTAGAAAATTCCCTTAAAGACGCAGATTTAGTGATCACTGGCGAGGGGAAAATTGATAGGCAGACAATTTATGGCAAAACTCCCATTGGTGTTGCTAAATCTGCCAAAAAATATGGTCTGCCAGTGATAGCCTTTGCTGGCAATATAAACACAGATAGTAACGTTGTTTATGAAAACGGAATAGATGGACTGATGTCCATAATCAGTCACCCAATGACATTAGAGACCGCGATGGAACGTTCAAAGGAATTACTCGCAGATGCTTCTGAACGAGCGTTTCGGTTGGTTAAATTGGGTATGAATTTTAAACTCATTGACTAACAAATTGGAGATTATAAGATGAGCGAAAAAAAGTTTAAGGTTTATGTAACTAGATTATTACCAGGACCAGCTTTAGACGTCCTAAGAGAGACTTGCGATGTTGAGGTTTATCCTAACGACGAGGCAATACCTTATGAAGAACTCTTAGAGAAGGTTAAAAATAGAGATGGGATAATAACCCTCTTAACAGACAAAATTGATGCACAAGTCATAAAGGCTGGTGCCAGTGGAAATCCTCCGCTAAAAATCATTGCAAATTATGCAGTAGGTTATGATAACATTGACGTTGCTTGTGCCACTGAGCATTCCATATATGTAAGCAATACACCCGGCGTCTTGACAAATACCACTGCGGATATTGCATGGGCGCTAATGCTCGCAATAGCGAGAAGAATACCCGAAGCAGAAAGATTTACAAGGGCAGGAAAGTTTAAGGGATGGTCGCCTACGCTATTTCTTGGAGGAGATGTATATGGCAAAACTCTTGGTATAGTCGGTGTTGGACGCATCGGCGCCGCAGTAGCACTCAGATCAAAAGGCTTTAATATGAGAGTGCTTTATCACGATGTCCGCCCCAATCCAGAAATTGAGAGAGAGGTCAATGCCCAAAAGGTTGACATGGATACACTGCTTAAAGAGTCAGACTTTATATCCATTCATGTCCCACTGATGCCAGAGACAAGACATTTGTTTGGCAAGCGGAGCTTTGAAATGATGAAGCCAACAGCTTATCTTATCAATACTTCCCGAGGTCCTGTTATAGATGAAGAAGAGCTTGCAGAAGCCTTGAAGAACAAGGTTATTGCAGGTGCTGCGTTAGATGTCTTTGAGTATGAACCAAAAATTGTGCCAGCACTGCTTGAACTTGAAAACGTCATTGTTGTGCCTCATATTGCAAGTGCGTCTGTTGAGACCAGAAGCAAGATGGCAATGATGGCTGTTGAAAACGTTATCGCAGCATTGAACGGAAAAACTCCACCGACTGCTGTTAATAGAATATAATAACGCGTATTGAAAAAGGTTGACGGTTGAAATATTTTAACGTTTACAACTGTCAACTCTTGTTTTATTTTAACTTGTTTTTGAGAGGTAGAATATGAGAGTTTTAGGGGTTATCCCTGCAAGATATGGGTCAACAAGATTTGAAGGAAAAGCATTAGCGGACATTTTAGGCAAGCCAATGATTCAGCGTGTCTATGAAAGAGCAATTAATGCTAAAAATATAGATGATTTGACAGTGGCAACAGATGATCAAAGGATATTTGATGCAGTTATTAGTTTCGGGGGAAAGGTCATTATGACCGCACAACATCCAACAGGAACTGACCGAATAGCAGAAGTAGCGAAAAAAACAGACGCAGATATAATAGTAAATATTCAAGGCGATGAACCACTTATTGAACCTGCAATGATTGACGAAGCGATCCAACCGCTTTTAGATGATGAAAAGGTTGATTTAGCAACACTTGTGCATAAAATGAATTCAGAAGACGATTATAATAATCCAAATGTCGTCAAAGTCGTTATTGATAGATCGGGATTTGCCATGTATTTCTCTCGTTCGCCTATACCCTACATTAAATCTGGTTTATGGGGCAAAGGAACACCGATATATCGTCACGTTGGCTTATATGTTTATAGAAGATACGCACTTTTAGATTTTGCTAAAACACCGCCGATGCCTTTGGAAACAAGCGAAGGGTTAGAACAGCTAAGATTTTTAGAAAATGGTTACCGAATGAAAGTTGTTGAAACTCAATATAAATCAATAGGTGTGGATACACCATCCGATCTGGAAAAAGTAAAGAAGATGATACTGGATGCTGGATACTGATCACTGATCACTGATTACTTTTATTATAATCATTTACATAATGCTTAAATTCCAACTGAATTGGAGGCTAATTATGAGAACAAGTTTAGGACTTTTAATTTGTCTTTTTGTCATTTTAAGCTATAACATTGTTCAAGCGGAAACTCAGCGAGCTATTATGCCAATAACATCAGAGGATTTTTTAAGACCGATCTGGCATCCTGACGATGCGATAGTTAATGCAGGCGAGCTTGGCAGATACAGGTTTTCTTTGGACAAACCTGACCTTGAACTCCCTAACAATGTGAAGATACGTCCTGAATTGATAAAACTTCTGAATGATTTGCAAAGAGAGTTTAATACTCCGATGATCATAATGTCAGGCTATCGCTCCCAGGAACAGGATATATATCTATGGGCAAGATGGCTAAGCGATAATCCGAAAGCTGTCAAAGCTATTAATAAAGAGAAAGTTAAAAGCTGGGAAGAATGGGTGTCTGCAAGCAAAGCAGTTACAAAAATATTTCCAATCTGCACCAAACACCAGACAGGGGATGCAGTAGATTTTTATTGGAAAGGGTTAGATTTTCAGACAGAGAAAAAACGTAATATAATGATCGCATTGATAAACGAAATCGCAGGATCAAGAAAATATAACGAGGAAGAGCGTCAAAGATATGGAATTGAACCAAACGATGATAATTTACTAAAAGTTGTCGCATATATGCCGGGTGAGAATATCAACATATTTAATCCAAACGGATATGCTTATTTCCACGTTGAATATCAGCCAAGCGAATTTCCACCAAAACCAAGTATTGATAAGATCGGCGTAAAGCTTTCGGAAAAAGAAGAACTCGGTTTAGCTTATAAAAGTGGAGAATATGTCTTGGTGAGGTATAAAGATTTCCTTTATCTTGCAAGGGTTGTTGAGGACTCTAATATCAATGATCTTGAAGTTAATTTATATATCTTTTGTGATGAAATTCGCGATGAAGTTGGCGATAAAGTCCCAAAAAGCATCATCCATGTAAGGCGATCGGAGCCTAAAGAAGGTTGGGGAAATCGGAAGGTCATGCTTGAATATCTCTCTAACAATGAATGGAAACCTGCGTCAGACGTGCTTGAATTTGAGGAATATTATGTAATTCCTAACCAAGATGGAAGTCAATCAACAGTATCAGTTAAGAACGTCCGATTCCCTGTCGCCGTAATTCATTAAGTAACAATTGTCTTTTTGTTATGTAGAGATTAGAAATTATAAGATATTCAATATATCAGGAGGTTCTTAATTATGAAGATCGTTAAATTGATATTAGTGTCTTTAATATTGCTGATCTTTTTATTAGGTATGACATCATTAGCACAAACAACATCAGCAAAAAAACAAACAATTCATGCTTTACTGATAATTGCAGATGCAGACCCTATCATTGGAAGGGCTGTTGAAGTTGACAGACAAAGAATAGAGGGAATGCTCAAAGTTGCCAGTGGTATATGTGACGTGCAGATTGAACAACTTCTAAGCTCACAAGGGAGACTTAAAAGCGAACCTGTTCTCCAATGGCTGAAAAATGTAAATCCAGAAGCAAACGATACTATATTTGTCTATTACAGTGGTCATGGTGGTATGAATAAAAATAGGGAAACTTTCTTTTACCTGCAAGATGGCTATTTTTTCAGATCTAAGTTAGTTAGTGCTATGGAAAGTGCGAAAAAGTGCAGGTTGAAAATGTTGATCACTGATTGTTGTAGTGACGGTCCCGAGACAGAAGTTCCAGCAGGAAGACCTCCGATCAGTAAAAAGGCTTTACAGGATTTATTTTTGCTCCATGAGGGATTTCTCCATATCACCGCTGCAAGTGAAGGCGAATATAGTTGGTGTAGCCCGAGATACGGAGGTTGGTTTACTCGT
>DTPJ01000655.1 GCA_011334435.1 Candidatus Poribacteria bacterium
ATAACAGTTATGTTCTGGGTTAGAACAAACAAAGTTATGAAAGATATGTGGGCTGACAGACAAGCAGTAGTAGGAAAACACTATTTAGAATATGAAGTAGGAATTTATATGCAGGGACAGATACATACTTATACTAAGAATCCGGCTGGTGCTCCTGATGCTTATGACGAGGGGATTATGGTATCTATGGCAGGAAAACTACCGACAAAAGAAGCGGATTGGGAATTAAACAAATGGTATCATATAGCTTGGACGCTTGATAAACAAAAAGAAGTTGCCTATGTAAATGGAATTAGATTGGGAGAGCATACAAAAGCTAATGAAGGCACTAAACCCGGACTACATACATTGGATATTGGCAGAAGACAAGGCGGTGGTATTCCATTATCCGGTGCTGTTGACGAAGTTGCTATTTTCAATGTGGCACTTGGAGAAGATGACATCAAATTAGCAGCAGAGAAAAGTCTAAAATCTGGCGGACTTGCTGTTTCTCCTTTAAGAAAACTCACTACAACTTGGGCTAATATAAAGAGATAAATATCTTTTTAATGGAGGGCTAAAAAATGAAAAATATAATTAATATTTTAATAATTGTTTCTGTATTGGTAGTTAGCTTACTTTTCGTAAATTCAAGTCTTGCTAAAATAGACTTAAAGACAGTGGTCGGTTTATGGTTGTTTGATGAAAATACAGGGACTATAGCTAAAGATTCTTCTGGGAATAATAATCACGGAACGCTTAAAGGCAATGTTAAATGGGTTACAGGCAAATTTGGATCAGCAGTGGAATTCCCTGGGGCAGATGCTAACTATATAGAAGTCCCCGATAGCAACACGCTTGATATGAATAAGCAAATGACCGTTATGTTCTGGGTCAAGACAAGCAAAGCGATGAAAGATATGTGGGCTGATAGGCAAGTAGTAGTTGGAAAACACTATCTTGAATATGAGATAGGGATGTATATGCAGGCACAAATTCATACTTATACTAAGAATCCAGCTGGTGCTGCTGATGCTTATGACGAAGGGATTATGGCATCTTTTGCAGGGAAATTGCCGACTAAAGAAGCGGAATGGGAACTCAATAAGTGGTATCATGTGGCATGGACATTAAACGGTAAGCATGAGGTTGCTTATGTAAACGGAGTGAAAATAGGTGAGTTTGATAAAGCTAATGAAGGCACTAAACCCGGAACACATACATTAGATATTGGCAGAAGACAGGGCGGAGGGCTTCCGTTGACAGGTGCAGTTGATGAGGTTGCCATACTTAATGTAGCTCTTGATGAGGCAGATATTAAGACCGCATCAGAAAAAAGCCTAAATGCCACAGTGCTTACTGCGGTTATGCCTACGGGAAAACTTACCACAACTTGGGCTAATATAAAAAAATAAATAGGAGGTGACGCATGGCAAAAATGGCACTAGGTCTCATAGAAACTATGGGTCTAGTTGCAGCGATTGGCTCAGCAGATTCCGCATTGAAATCTGCTGATGTCAAACTCATTGGTTTTGATTTTGCTGGAAATGGTGGAACAACCGTTAAGATTGAAGGCGAGGTCTCAGCGGTAAAGTTTGCGTTAGAAACAGGGGTAGCTACCGCTGAAAAAATATATCGCGTCTTGTCATGGCAGGTAATACCTAAACCAGACAATGGAACAGAATCAATAATATTGGCTAATCCAAAGAAAGTGCTTTTTGCAGAAGGCTCAAATGTTAAGGTATCAACGAGTAAGAGTCATAACAAAAAGGCTAAAAAGAGTTAATTAATATGGAGGTAAAAATATGGCTGGTGAAGCGTTAGGAATGATTGAAACAAAAGGCTTAGTTGGTGCAATTGAGGCAGCTGACGCTATGGTAAAAGCGGCAAACGTCGTGCTTGTCGGAAAAGAACAGATAGGCGGTGGATATGTAACCGTTATGGTCAGAGGCGATGTCGGGGCTGTTAAAGCTGCGGTTGACGCAGGTGCTGTCGCTGCTAAAGAAGTTGGCGAGCTTGTATCGGTGCATGTAATCCCAAGACCTCATCCCGAGATAGAAAGAATACTGCCACAAGTTAGCCAATGATTGCATACAGAAAAATAAAATTTAAACGCAGAGATCATATTCTCTGATAGTTTAAGGGAGCTAATAATATGAGAGCTAAAATGGTAGTATTAGGCTTATTATGTCTATTTTTATTTAGTTTATTGATGGTAGGTCAAAGCTACGCAAAAATAGACAAAAAGAACGCTATAGGTATTTGGCTATTAGACGAAGGCACGGGAAATGTGGCGAGAGATTCATCTGGCAACGGAAATAATGGGACATATAAAGGCAATCCGAAATGGGTCGCTGGTAAATTTGGAAAAGCATTAGAAATTACTTCTGCGGGGACAGGTGTGCAGATTGATAACCCAGAAAATTTCAATTTTACGACATGGACTTATGTCCTATGGTTCAAAACTCCTGCTGGTGGAGACTATCCGAATTTAGTAGGGAGACAATTCGCAAATGCCCATGGATGGACTATCCATTTAGACCCAGGGCGCGCTACTTTCAGAATAAGAATTGATACTGATGGCGGAATAAACCAAGTTAAAACTGTTCCCGGTGCTGTTGGAAAAGATGAATGGCATCATGGGGCAATATGCCAAGATGACAAAAGCAAACAACTCACTTTTTACTTTGATGGAGTTAAAGGCACTTCTTCTTATGCTGGAAATTATAAGAACTCTGGCGGATTTATGACAATAGCATTAGCCTGTGTTGGTGCTGTCAATCTAACTGCTGGGTCAATAGATGAGGTCGGCGTCTTTGATACAATTTTAACCGAAGATGACGTTAAACTTATCATGGAGAAGGGATTAGAAGCCTCTGTCCCCGGTTTAATTGCGGTTTCTTCCAATGGAAAACTGACAGGAACTTGGGGGCAGATAAAATCTGTTAATTAGTGACAAGTAACGAGTGACGGATAGAATATCATTCCATTACTCGTTAATTATTATTTTGGGGATCAAATATGGCAGAGATAGATCAAGAAAAAATAAGAAGCATAGTCGCTCAGGTGATAGAAAATATCAAGAAACAGGGGCTTATTGATGATTCCGATCTGCAAAAATCCTCCTTGTCGTCAACTGTAAAGGGGCAAAGTGGCGTATTTCCTAATGTTGAGTCCGCAATTAGGTCGGCAAAATACGCACAAAAAGAGCTTGTCGCTATGGGTATGGAAAAGCGTAAGGAGATAATAATCGCTATCAGAGAAGCAGGCATAAAAAATGCCCGTATGTTAGCAGAGATGACCGTCCAAGAGACGGGTATGGGGCGAGTGGAGGATAAAGTTCAAAAAAACGAAGGCGCCGCTGGGCTAACTCCTGGGATAGAGGACTTGACATCAGAGGTTAAAACTGGCAATAGAGGTATGTTATTAGTTGAATGGACACCTTATGGCTTGATTAATGCAATAACTCCAAGCACAAATCCCACTTCAACTGTGATCCATAATAGTATATGCATGATCTCTGCTGGAAACTCGGTTATTTTCAGTCCTCATCCATTAGCTAAGGAATGCACTCTCAGAGCTATGACTTTGATCAATGATGCCATCGTCAAAATTGGTGGACCGGAAAATTTATTGGTCTCTGTCGCTGATCCGACATTAAGAACAGCTAAGGAGATAATGGATCATACTGACGTTGATATGATCGTGGCAACTGGTGGAGCTGGGGTTGTCAGGGTTGCTTTATCAAGCGGGAAAAAGGCTTTGGCGGCTGGTCCTGGAAATCCGCCTGTCATCGTTGATGAAACCGCAGATATTAGTAAATCTGCGATCCATATAACCAATGGTGCATCTTTTGATAACAACCTTTTGTGTATCGGCGAAAAAGAGGTCTTCGTCGTTCAAGAAGTAGCGGATAAACTCATAGATGAAATGGTCAAAAATGGGTGTTATCTTGCAAAAGGCAGAGAGGCAACCGCTGTCGCCGATCTCGTCACAGAAGACGGAAAGCCAAACAAGGATTATATAGGAAAAGATGCTTCTTATATATTAGAAAAAGCTGGTATAAAAGCGTCAAGCAATACAAGAGTTGTTATACTTGAAACAGACGCAGATCATCCGCTTGTGATGCAAGAATACCTCATGCCTGTTCTTCCGATAGTGAAAGTCAGGAATTTTGAAGAAGCTTTGGAATATGCACTTAAAGCAGAACAGGGCTTCCGACATACAAGCATTATTCATTCAAAAAACATAGATAGGATAACAAAATTTGTCCAAACTATGCGGACTACTGTTATGGTAGTCAATGGATGTTCGCTTGCATCTATGGGCTTTGAAGCTGAGGGAATAATCACGCTTACGATAGCAGGAACGACAGGCGAAGGCTATACAACGCCGAAAAATTTCGCACAGCAGTCAAGAATAACGATGGTAGATTCTGTCTCCGTATTCTCAACAGGGAAGTAATCTTATACAGAGAAAGCAAGCATAATGACAAGGCGTGAATTTATAAAAACGATGTCTGTTAGTGCATTCTTAGGCTTTTATAGCGGTAAGATATGTTCACAAGCAGACATCAAAAAAAGGAGCTATAAGATGAAAGTCAAGATGATCAACGGCAATGGCAATCCAATGCCAGAAGGCTGGTGTCGTTCTTTGTATTCATCGGATCTGCATTTTGAGCCGATAAGACGAAAAAGCGAAATAGGATCAGATGGCATCGTTACAATAGAGACAGCGGATAAAGACGTCGCTTTACATGCCCATATATTAGTGCCTGATTTTGGATTTGTATGGGTCACCGCGGACAATTGCGGAGAGGGATTTAGTGCAAGCGATGCGGTTATTGATTTTGTAGCTGATTCAGCGAAAAGCAGGTTAAAAGATGTCGTAGAGATAACAAAATCTGGCGATTTCTCTGCGGAATGCTTGGCACACAAGTCAGCATGTGAAGAATTTCTGGAACTGGCAAAACAGAAGCCTGATAAATCTGGGTTATTCAACTTAAAAGCATTATCTCATGCACTTTGGGCTGGTGAATATGCCATCGTAGAAAAATCTCGGCAAAAAATAGCAAAGCGTCAAACAAAAAAGGATTTTCTGTTCGGATGTAACGCTTTTTCTTATCATGGTGACACGCCTTACGCCTATTATTTCAGAGAAGTCCTTAATTTTGCCACTCTGCCATTTTATCTTGCATCGCTTGAGCCAGAAGAAGGCAAGCCAAAATATGATCGGATTGATACAATATTGGAGTGGTGCGAAAAAGTCGGTATAACGCCAAAAGGTCATCCGTTATGGTGGGGACATGAGGCAGGCATACCAAAATGGCTTGCAGGTGCTTCGTGGCAGGACGCACAAAGGCACTGTGCCAGAGTTGTCGGCAGAAGCGTTGAAAGATACAAAGGTCGGATAAACATCTGGGACGTAATAAATGAAGCACACGATTGGGCTAATGGACTAAAATTGACACATGAACAGGAAATTGAGATAACGCGAATATGCTGTGATACTGCAAAATCAAAAGACCCAAATGCGACAATAATAGTGAACAATTGCTGTCCTTTTGGCGAATATTCCGCTGATGGGAAGGTGCATTTAGGTCCCGTTTATGATAAGGTTTATACTCCACTTGCATATTTGGACGATCTTATGAACACAGGAGTAGAGTTTGACGTTGTCGGAGTGCAATTGTATTTTCCTGCAAGGGATATGCTTTCCATAAGCAAATTGTTAGATGAGTATGCACGATTTGGGAAACCTGTTCATATAACAGAACTTGGCGTAAGGTCTGCTGAACCAGAGCGGAAGCCAAGCCAAGAATCAGAGCAAGTCAGAAGAACGCAAGGCGAATGGCATTATCCGTGGTGCGAAAAAGTGCAAGCAGATTGGATGGAGTGGTTTTATACAATGGCTTATGCCCGCGAGGAGATAAAAGCGATAACTTGGTGGGATTTTAA
>DTPJ01000660.1 GCA_011334435.1 Candidatus Poribacteria bacterium
CATCAATTTGCTTGTATGTTTTTCTTGTATAGCCTTTACTCGTTCCAGCACGTCAGGTGGCGGAGCAGATGAATATGAAGTCCCTGGGTCATTTGGATCATCGCTTCCACAACCAATCCAGAAAGTTAAGGATAGAATAGTTACAATTGCTAATACACCAATTATAGACAGAATTTTGAAGTTTTTCACTTCTTCCTCCCCCCTTTTAAAGACAGAACTTTTAATATATTATTATCGTAAATCCAATTTATAGTATATCACAATTTTTCTGATTGTCAAGAATTTAAATCGGCAAAAAACGTAATTGTTGCTTTATCTACTCCAAGCCTGATGTATGTTCTATGAAAACTGATGTTGAATCAGGCAACAAATAGTTATTGACAAATATAGAGACATAACTTAAAACTATGATAGTTAAAATAGTAAACTCATAAAACAAATCTTTTGTAATTACGACTATGAACAAAACAAAATTGTTGTCTTTTTTGCTTGATTATCTTGAAGATAAAGAGGACTTTGTCTTTCTCTGGAATGGTCGTTTAGATTCCGATAATTATGAAAGCCTTATCTTTACATCACCGTTAGAGATAATACAAGGTCGCAATAAAGTTGAAGTTTTAGATATATTTTTGAATTTAGAAAAATATCTAAACAAAGGATATTATTTAGCAGGTTTTATCTCTTATGAGGCGGGATTATGCTTTGAAAAAGCTTTCTCTTATGCAGATGAAAGGATCAATCAGGTCAAAATTCCTCTTGTATGGTTAGGCGTATATGATAAGCCTATAATTTATGATCACAAGTCAAAGCGATTTAATGACGAGAAAATAAACGCAGATTTTATCTTATATACTCCATCAGAAAGAAATGAATGCAATATAGAAAACGTTGGCAATACTGTCAGTAGAGAAGTTTATATCAATGACGTTGAATCTGTCAGGGAAGCGATAGCAAGGGGAGAAACCTATCAGGTAAATTATACATTCAAGCATAAATTTGACTTTATTGGAAATCCGATAGACCTCTTTTTCAACCTTTGTATGAAACAATCCGCTTCTTATTCGGCTTTTATCAGATGTGGAGAATATGATATTTTATCGCTATCGCCTGAGCTGTTTTTCCAAAGAATAGGTAATAGCATAATAGCTAAGCCGATGAAAGGGACAATTGAGCGTGGAATAAACAATGACGATGATCTACACAAAGCAGAAAAATTACATAACTCAATCAAAGATCGTGCTGAAAATGTTATGATCGTTGATCTTCTCCGTAACGATCTTGGGAGAATATCCGATATCGGGAGTGTCAAAGTTGACAGGCTTTTTGAGGTAGAAAAATATGAGACGCTCTTTCAGATGACATCAACCATTCACGCACAATTGAAAGATGATATTAAGTGGTTTGACATATTTAAGAGTATATTTCCCTGCGGATCAGTTACAGGTGCCCCTAAAATCAGCACAATGAATATCATAAATAGCTTTGAAAAAGAACCAAGAGAAGTATATACTGGTGGAATAGGCTATATCTCGCCAGATAACAAAAGCGTTTTCAACGTAGCTATCAGAACGGTTGTGTTGAACAGGGTTAGCAAAAAAGGAGATATGGGCATCGGCAGTGGGATAGTCTATGATTCAAAAGCCAAATCTGAATATGATGAATGCCTGTTAAAAGCAAATTTTCTCATATCCAAGTATAATGATTTTCAGCTAATTGAGACTTTGCTTTGGGAAAAAGGAGAATTTTATCTTCTTGATTTGCATATTAAGAGATTAAGAGAATCTGCTGAGTATTTTTTATTTGATTATGACATATCAGATGTTATTCAAGCATTAGTCCAAGAGGCAAAGAAGTTTGACGATCAAAAAAGGTATAGGGTCAGATTATTGTTATTCAGAGATGGCAATATTAAAATATCATCATCGGAGTTAGAAGACATTGGATTATTGCCTAAGCAGGTGATCATATCAAAACATAGAGTTGATCAATCTAACAGATTTTTTTATCATAAGACCACTAATAGAGATTTGTATGATAGCGAATTGAAAAAAGCCCGAGGAAAAGGCTACTATGATGTTTTGTTTCTAAATAATAAAGGTGAAATAACCGAAGGGGCAATATCAAACATATTTTTAGAGAATGAAGGCAAGCTTTATACTCCCCCTATAAGTTGTGGTCTATTAAATGGGGTTTATAGACGCTATATGTTTGAAAATGGGTTTCCTGTGCAAGAGAAGGTATTGTTTAAAAAGGACCTTTTTGAAGCGGACAAGGTTTATTTAGCTAATTCTGTTAGGGGAATGGTTGAAGTTAATATTATTGGCGAATAGCCAGTAACAATTTCTTTGACTTAATTCTATTCTTATTCCTTTAATATCCTCGCGAATTTCGTATTGCCCTATATCATATTAACAGCTTACTTGGCAAAAATAAAAAAGAAGTTTCTGATTATTTCTATGCCCTTCTATGGTTAAAACTTAAATGGACAAAATTTCATTTGACAAAGGCGATATAAAATGATAGCGTTATTAATGCAAAAATCTTCTTAAATAAAACTAATACTTAATAATCCTATTCATCTTTTCGATCTGAAACATCAATCAAATAGGGAGGATATATGTTAGATATAGCTATAAAACCTGATTATGAGGCGCTTTTGTCTAATCTAAGACGAGAAGGCACTCCAAAGCGTGTTCACTATATGGAGCTTTTCCTTGATGGTGAAATAAAATGGAATATAATCAACCGCTATGGAATAGGGGCGGATATTCCCAAAGATGATCCATATTATTATTTGAAAATGGAGATAGCACTCCAAAGGTTTCTGGGCTATGATACTGTTTCAAGCGGAATAGAAGGTTTCGGATTTCCAAGAGACTTACTTCAAGCAGAGGATACAACCGCTGAGCAAAACCAAAAGAGGGCAATCCGTCACTGGACAGACGAACATAAAGGACCCATAAATAGTTGGGAGGATTTTGAGAAGTATCCGTGGCCAAATTCTGCCAATTATTCAACGAAAACGCTTGAATGGCTGTCCGAAAATCTTCCTGATGATATGTGTATAGTGGCTGGTTGTCATAGCATCTTTGAGCAAGTCACATGGTTGATGGGATACGAGTTCCTTTGCACTGCGATATATGATATGCCCGATTTAGTAGATGCTATGTTTGAGAAAATCGGAAAATTATTTAATGAAGTTGCAGAGATACTCGTCCAATTTGACAGGGTAAAGATATTGTTCGGCGGAGATGATATGGGGTTCAAAACTCAACCGATGATCTCCCCTGATATATTGATAAAGAAATCTTTTCCATGGCATAAAAACAACGCAGAGATCGCACATAATGCGGGAAAACTCTATATTCTCCACGCCTGCGGTAATCTTATTCCGTTGATGGATAGCCTTATAAATTACGTCAAGATAGATGGGCGACACTCTTACGAAGACGAGATAGAGACAGTCATTGAAGCTAAGAAAAGATATGGCTCAAAAATAGCAGTCATCGGCGGGATTGATGTCCATTTTCTCTGCACAGCAAACGAGGCTCAGATAAGAAAAAGAGTTCGCGAAACGTTGGACGCATGTATGCCGGGTGGAGGGTATTGCCTTGGTTCAGGTAACAGCGTTACAAATTATATCTCTGTTGATAACTATCTGATAATGATGGACGAAGGCAGACGCTATTAGATTATGGGAAGAATTGATATATAGTGATGTTAAATATAATGCCAATAATGCTCCAGATACTGCCGAGGGCATAATCTCCTAAGGCTAATCCTAAAAAGAACGGTATGCTTTTACGATATGTCTTCAATCCGCCGTGTTTCAATATAAGCATCTTTGCAAGATAGCTTACAAGAAGGCAACTCCATAAATTGAACATTCCCCAATCGTTAGCTATAACATAACCAAGCGGATGGAAAGGCCACCATAAAAATCTGGTTCGCATAAATGAAAGAAAAATAGTGAAAAGAAATCCTAATCCCATAAATGACATTGCGGTTGTATCTGTCTCTGTTGGATAATATAGCCAGTTTTGTAATTGCCTATAAACCTCATTTCCAAGCCCAATTGTCCATATCTCAAAATAACCTGAATCGGCGCCAAATTTATAATATAGATGCAAAATAATCCAAGACATCACTATAACGCTCATTCCCGCAGATAAAATCATAATTGCAAAGAGTTTTTTGCTGTCAATATGCACTTTTTCTGCTATTTTGAAGGCTTCTAATTGATGAGGCATTGGATGACATCTGCAAGTCCTGATGAAAAAGTTATATAGCGAGAATGTGGTCAACGTTCCAGCACCAAGACGGCGAGTTCCTAAGAGCGTCACTATGATAGTAGATGGTTTAAGATAGCTTAAATTATGCACTAAAAAACCGAGTTCTGCACGCATCCTTGTGACAAACATACCTAATAGAAAATATAAACCAAAAAAGATAGGGACCACCCAAATTGACATGCCGATTTTGGTTGAGAATATAAGCAAAAACAATCCGCCTCCGAGTATACCTAACAATGCTTTTCTATATGTTATTGGTTCAGAGGAATCATCAAGATCAGATTTTATGTTGAAAATTCCCCTTATTATTCGCCCAAAATGGGTCTTTGCAGACCAAAATAATATTATGCTTATACCGATAAAAGCCCCGAAAGCTTGTTCGTTATAATATGGGAACTGTGACGAGCTTGCAAGTCCAAGCATACTACCAGTGACCTGTTGAGCCTTGAATAGCCAATAAAAAACCCATGAAGAAAGCAAAAGATCAAGCGGAATCATAAAGCTGATACCGATCACAAAAGGATAAAATGAGAGTTGGACATTGCCCATAGCGTTCCAAGGCTTCTCAGAAAAGATATAGGCGATACTTCGCCGTTTTACAGGGATTTGTGGAATTGAGGGATTAAAATAATTGAGAGCATTAATTATACTTATGCTTGCGGAAATTGCAAATCCGATCCACATAAGTTTATTCTTAAAAAATTTGCCTGTGTTGTCGGTTGTTTCTAATGGAAGTTGGATTATTGGATAGGTCAATCTTTCGCGTTCAGTCCATTGACGCCTGACAAGCACATTAATACATAGCATAACAAAGACTAATACAAGGATAAATGCTAACCACCATAAGAGAGGAGAAATCCATGCTTTGATATATTCTATTTTATAGATGCTTGTCTCGCCCTTATAATAACCGCTTAGCACATTATGATCGCTTACCAGAAGCCACATCGGCAGGTATCGCCAGAACAATTCTTCCCATTCGTTTTCAGGAGTGTTGAACCAAAAGGCATGACCCATTGTAGGGATAAGTATTTGTATCATGTCAATTGATGCTATCGCAGAGGCGATGCTTAGCATCACATAGACGACCATTTGTTCGTTTTGATCAAGGCTAAGTTTGGGAATCAACTTTTTTATGATCAAGCTAAATATCGTTACCAGTAGTAAGATGAATATAACATTTGTGAATGGCACTGTAAGGGTTAAGTGAGTGTATCTGACCACTTCCAGTTGAGATATCCAATAGCCGTTTATTGGGAGCAAGATCAATCCAAGTATTACTGCACGTTTGCTTATGCCTTTTGGTTCTTGCTTTTGGAGATGATCTCGCATATTTTATTCCCGTTACAATTGCTTGATTATATTTGTAAAGAATCAAATATTCATGTTAAAACTATTTATGTAGATGATAGTAGTTTCAAAATATTGAATGGTTTTGAATAAAGCTGATACTGAGAAGAAATAGAAGGCAAACTGATAGAATATGGAACACTGATCTTAGGACATTAGTTCGGACATTTTCTAGAATAAGTGAAAATAATACTTTCTGCTAAAACTAAATTTTTCCAAACACTTCAAAAATCCCCCTTTATCCCCCTTTTTCAAAGGGGGAAACTAATAGAGTTACTTTTTTCAAAGAGGGAA
>DTPJ01000262.1 GCA_011334435.1 Candidatus Poribacteria bacterium
GTTGGGATAAGCCTATCACCTTTGATAATATACAAATAACTGGTCCTGGCATACCAAAGTCTCAGGGTGAATTAGCTGTTAATCGCCTAAATTCACTGCCGATTTTATGGGGAAGTATAAAGAAATGATTTAAAAATGCTTTCTATTTGAAGGTAAGGAGGTATGGACAATGGAAGCTATTACAAGGAGGGTCTTTTTAAAACAGGTCGTTGTCGGTGTAGGTGGGGTTGTTTTAGCGAGGTCTTTTGGAACTAAAATTAGTTCAGCTCAGACACCTGTTGAAGGTCTGAGTAAGGTTGTAATAGCCCACCATCCAGAAGCAACAGATGGCGTGAACACGATTAATAGAGATGTAGCACAAATAATGGTAGATGAATCCATAAAGGAGTTTACAGGGAAACAATCCGTTGCAGACGCTTGGTTAAGTATACTGCCAAATTATAAAAAAGAACATATAATAGCTATAAAGGTAAACGCTATTCAGCCAGAATGCCCTACGAGTCCAGAAGTTGTAGATGCGGTAGTGAAAGGTCTGATCTCTGCTGGAGTAGTTGATAATAACATTATCATTTACGATAACCTTGAATTCAAGCTAACTGGCTGTAAATACAATTATAATACGACGAATGTAGGTGTCCGATGTTTTGCAACAGATGAACCTGATTGGGGTTACGATTGGGATAATCCAGTGGATATTTTAGGACAAAAGAAAGCCCTGAGCCGCATACTTCTTAAATGTGATCATTTGATTAATATCCCTGTCTTGAAGGTGCATTTGTATCCTTATGGGGTCACGCTTAGCCTTAAAAATCATTATGGTAGCGTAGAAAATGCCCAAACGCTCCATGCAGATTTTGCCAGAGCTTGTGCTACTTTGAACAGTTTAAGTGCCATCAAAGACAAAACTCGTATTATCATTATAGACGCTTTATTCGGTTTTTGGGGGGAGCAACTCAACTATGTTTGTCCGAGATTTTGCCCCTAATACACTTATCGTAAGCCAAGACCCCGTTGCTGCTGACTATATAGGAACTGAAATGTTAAACGATGAACTGAAAAGACGTAACCTCCCTCCAAGAAGCGTCCCTCTATTAGCAGAAGCAGCTAATATGGGGTTAGGAACGAATGACCCTGAAAAGATGGAGATAATCAAATTGGAGTTGAAAAGCCCTGAAAAACCTGAAAATGGCAGTGGAAAATCAGTCAATCCAGAAGGTAAATACATTATGCAATGGGGAAATATTAAAATGGAAAATATTAACATTACTAAAAATTAAAGGGGATATGCAAAATGAGAACATTAGCTAAAATATGGATTATTTGCTTTTTTATGTGTGTCTTTATTACAGTTTCTTGTTTGGCAAAGATTGATCCAAAAACCGTCGCAGGATATTGGCTTTTTGACGAAGGAAAGGGCAACACAACCGTAGATTCTTCGGGTAATAACAATAATGGAAATATCGTCGGCGGTTTTAAGTGGACTGACGGCAAGTTTGGAAAATGCTTAGAATTTGACGGATCATCGGCTTATGTTGTTTGTGCAAATAGTGAGAGCTTAGATATTACTAAAGAAATTACAGTTACTGCATGGGTAAAGTTCAAGGGACTTGACTATAAAAATTCGTCTGGAAGGTTGAATAGCATTGCTGCAAAAGGCTACCCTGATTCCATTCCCGCGAATGCGGGTTGGTGGTTCTCGTATGACAATAGAAATAACGGACAAGGATTTCCATATACTTGCTTCGGTAATAAAAATGGCGGATGGGCTGGCGGTGGAAATAGCTTTGGTGGGTATAACATCGTTTTTGAAAATAATGAATGGAATCATTTAGCGTTTACTGTCGCAAAATCCATAGCAAAGCTGTATATAAACGGAACTCAATTTGGAGCTGACAAGACTTTGGTAAACCTCGTCCTATCAGATACAAGCAGAGACCTTTTTATAGGGTGTGCGGATAGAGCCTGGTTTATGATGGGACTTATTGACGAATTTGCTATTTTTAATGTAGCCTTGCCAGCACAAGACATTCAAACTATTATGGATAAAGGGCTAAAAGAATCAGTCAATCCCCTTGCTATTGATCCTAATGACAAAGTAGCATCAACATGGGGAAACATAAAGTCAAGATGATGTATCTGATGTTCAGACATGAGTTTGGACAATTTATTATCTAATTAAATTACCTAGGGAAATCCCTCTAAATCTCCCTTTTTCAAAGGGAGACTTTAATGATTTTTCCTAAAAGGAAGCTTTAATGACTTCCTCATTTGAAAAAAGAGTTTTTTAGTTTCCAGAAGATAAAGGCATAAGAAGCATTAAGTTAAGAACTTTTAATCCCGAAGGGGGTGATATATTTATAGAAAACACATAAATAAAAAATCTTTTAGCTCTGTCAGGAACAACATATAACTTTTAATCTTTAACCTTTAACTTTTAACCTTTAACCTTTAACTTTTAACCTTACATATTTAGGAAATGTCCAAATAATATCCTAACTAATGCACATTTATGACTTTTCTGGTTGAGCGAATTTTAAAATAGAGCCTTTTAATCCAACTGCCCATAATTTATCGCCAGCACTGCAAATGTCAAATATCCAATTGTTTGTTCCGCTTGATTGAGGCTTCCAAGTCTTTCCTCCATCATTTGTATGGATAATTACGCCATTAGCTCCAACAGCCCAACCATGTTTTTTTGAATCAAAATATATTCCCCAAAGGACTGTTCCTGCTTCATTCGGCTGACAATTCCATGTTTTACCGCCATCTTCGGTGCTTGCAATAGGTCCAAAGCCAACTGCCCAACCTCTTTTAGAATCAAGGAAATAAACATCAAGAAATGGATCATTTGTTCCAGATTCCTGAATTTCCCATTTATTCCCGCCATCTGACGTATGGACGATTATACCATTATTTCCTACTGCCCATCCTTCTTTTTTATTTATAAAATATACTCCAAGCAGAGGAACTTTTGTTTTGCTGTCTTGTGCTGTCCATGACTTCCCTGCATCGGTAGTATGGAAAATCAATCCATTGTATCCTACTACCCAACCTTCTTTGTCGTCTTCAAAGTGGACGTCGTATATTGCATTATAGCCATCAAAACAGAATTGTAAATCACTTCCTAATGCAGCTTGTGGATTTAAAATGTTATCTTTCTGCGATTCCCAAGTTTTTCCGCCATCTTTGGTATGGATGATAGTATATATATTTCCAACAGCCCAACCATTATCTTTATTTGTAAAATATACACTATATAATTCATTACTTGTCTTGCTATCTTGTCTATTCCAAGTTTTCCCGCCATCTTCGGTATGTAATATGATTCCATTTGCACCGACAGCCCAACCATATTTATTTTTTACAAAATGAACTCCTTTAAGTGGAATATCATCAGTGCTATATAGAGTTTCCCAATTTAGTCCACCATCATTTGTATGAAGAATAGCACCAGTGCTAGCTACTGCCCAGCCTTCTTTTGTATCAATGAAATCTATGCCGAGAATATCGCTACTTGTGTTGCCCGCTTGTGACATCCAAAGGTTACCGCCATCTTCGGTATGGATTGTGATACCTTCCCAACCGCTTGCCCAACCGTTATTTATATCAACAAAATCAACTGCCCATAGATGCTGATCTGTGCAATTTGGCTGTTTTATCCATGTTTTTCCGCCGTCAGTTGTCCGAAGCACCGTTCCAAATGTCCCAACAACCCAGCCATTTTGATTGTCTATAAAACATAATCCAAATAGCGATTGGCTCAGACCAGTATGCTGTGTCTCCCAAGTTTTTCCGCCGTCTTGCGTGTGTAGAATTGTCCCCCAAAGACCTGTTGCCCAACCTTCATATTTATTGATAAATCTTACCTGATTTAGTTCGTTTTTTGTCTCACTTTCCTGTTTTACCCAAGTTTTTCCGCCATCTTCGGTATGCAGAATTGTCCCTTCAACACCTCCGCCAACGACCCAACCGTTCTTTGAATCAACAAAATAGACTCCGTTTAACTCATCTTCTGTATTGCTTTTTTGAATTTCCCATGACTTTCCGCCATCCTTGGTATGGACAATTGTTCCCATACTGCCAACACACCAGCCCTCTTTGGCATTGATGAAGTATGCACCATCAAAATTCTTGTCTGTGGGAGTTTGAATGTAAGTCCATGTTTTTCCGCCATCTTCAGTGTATGCGGTTATGCCAGACCATCCAGACACCCAACCAACATTTTTGTCTATAAACTGGATACTACTGAAATGTGTCTCATTCTTTGACTGACGAACAATTGTCCACATACGTTTATCTATGCTTTTAGAGCAATTATCAAAAAGAAATAAAGAAATAAAAATAGCTACAAAATAGAAAAGTCGTTTATACATACATATCATCCTACATTAAAACTATACAGACTCAACAACCTGCAAATATCTAATATCGTTAAACATTATATCATCATTTGCGGTAAAAGATCAATATGACTGAGATCAATATGACTGATTTTTACCTAAAATTTGAATTGGACTGGATTTTTACTTGAAGTTCAGACGTTATCGGACATTTTAAAAGTTCCCTCTTTATCACATTCAAAGGAAGAAACTAACGCTATTTCCTAATTGAAACATATCATTAATAATGTCATTCCGAGCAGAGCGAGGAATCTCATGTAATTTTATATTGACAAATGGTTTATATATTCTTATAATAAAGAACGGATAAATCTATAATGACGGACTAGATTAATCTTTTCGTTTAATAATTTTGTAGTAATGCAATTATTAGCTTTACTGCATATATGAAAAACTATTTTGTCTAGTCAATGGTATTTTTTTAACAATAAAAGTAGGAACTGGAGGAGGAAATGAGGAAATATTACTGTATTCTTTCACTAATTGTATTGCTAATGTTGATTTTCACTATCATTCCGTCATGGGGAGCGATGAAAGTTGATGTAGGTATCTCCACACATGCAGGCTGGTGGAGTCAAGCTGCTGCTGACAATGAGATGCAAAAATTAGCCGATCTCGTAAAAGGGAAAGTCAATGATGTTCAGATTTTTCCGCAAGCTAAACAAGGTGAATTAGCAACATGGGTTCAAAAGCACACAGGAGACAAACAGATTGATATACTGATATTGTGTGGACAATTTCCAAACACAATATATAAACCAGGGAATGCGCAACCAGATGGATCAATTGCTGAGAAATTTTTGGAAGACGGCAATATGATCCTCAACACTGGTGATTATATGTTTTATGTCGTAGATGGTGCTGGAACCAACGCTACTGGTGGGTTGGCAAATATGATGGATATTCCCGGAATATCTATGTGGGACGACGATACGCCGATTAAAATCACAGCAGATGGAAAAAAATATGTGCCAACTTTGGTAGATTACTCTACTGATAGACCTTGGCATCTAAATGAACTTGTTGCTCCTTGGAAGGCTGAGATAATATTTGGTCAAAATGCTGCTGGGACACGTGCCGAACCCGCAGTTATACTTGATGAGAAAACCCAAGGAAGACTCGTGACCTTTTATCAGACTGCAGGACAGGATGCTGACCCAAGAGCAAAAGCGATCAGTGAGTTTATCATAAACTGGGTTCCTACTATCGCTGGCAAAATCGCAGTTGACCAAAATGGCAAACTAAGTGCAACTTGGGGACAGATTAAGTCAGAATTTTAAGATGCAATTTTTTGCTTGCATTGCTTTTGTGATTAGTGTATAATGGAAAGTTGTTAGTTCGTTGTTTTGATCTTCTATGAGTTTTTGCTTGGATTCCTGCTTTCACAGGAATGACAGTGAGAAAGTTCTTCACAGGTAGAAATGACAGTAATTGAAGTTCCTATGTAGGAATGACAATAACTAAGATTTCTATTTTGAGGATAATAATCATAGAAGGTCTTGCCTCATATCTCTAAAATGGTTTTGATTGATAA
>DTPJ01000807.1 GCA_011334435.1 Candidatus Poribacteria bacterium
AAGATTTTTTATTTATGTATTTTCTATAAATATATCACCCCTTCGGGGTTAAAAGTCCTTAACTTAATGCGTATGGGGTAACTCCTTATCAAGCAAAAGAGGAATATATGTATTCATTAGGAATTGATCTTGGGACAAATAGTGTCAAATCGCTATTATTAAATCTTGAAAACGGGGATATATTAGGCATCGCACAAAACAGCTATGGATACATACATGGGACATCTGCCGAGCAAGACCCTGAGTATGTTCTTAAAATGGTCATTGAATCCATAAAAAAGGTTATATCTGATTCAAATATGGATTCAAACCTGATAAAATCCGTAGGTATTTCGGGACAGATGCACGGAACCGTTTTATATAATCGTTCTGGTGAATGTATAAGCAATATAATCACATGGGAAGATGACAGATGTAATAAAGCTTTTCTTGATGAGATCGCAAAGATCGGTGGAGACGAGATCAAAAAAAGTGGATGCGGTATCGCAACTGGATATATGGGACCGACGTTGTATCATATCTTGAAAAACTCAAATATTGAGATAGGTCATACCCTTCTACCTACGGATTGGCTAAGGCAATCATTGACCAACGAAAAGACTTTTAAGACAGATCACTCAAACGGGTCAAGCACTGGTTTTTTTGACACACAAAAGCGTGATTGGAATTTTTCTCTGATAAGAAAACTTGGCATTGATGAAAGCATTTTTCCAAAAATTGAGACTACAACTGCGATTGATCACTTTATATCAAAGCAAATAGCGGAAATTACTGGGCTTAGAGCAGGAACACCTGTCATTATCGGCGGAGGAGATCAGCCACTAAGCATGATCGGTAGCGGAATTTGTGATGCTTCCGATGGATTCCTTGTAAATATCGGAACAGGCAGTCAAGTATCAAAGGCTGATGATAAATATATAAAGAAAGAGAATACCATCGCATTTTGCTTTCCAGAAAAGGGATATTCGCTTCTTGGTGCGGGATTATCTGGCGGGGCATCGCTGAATTGGTGGCGTAATGTGTCAGAAGACTACGTCAAAATACTTGGGATAAGTCCTCCGAAGATAAACGTTTTTAAGGAGATGTCAAGGATTGCAAGTGAAGTCCCTGCTGGGTCTGATGGTTTAGTATTCATACCATATTTGAGCGGAACAAGAGTCAATCCTGATTTGACCGCAAGTTTCATCGGTCTAAGGCGACATCATGGATACGCACATCTCGCCAGAGCTATTATGGAAGGTGTCTTATTTGAATTACTCTATTTTTATGAGACTCTTTCCGATCAGTTTTCAAATGATCTTCCAATAATCGGTGCTGGCGGAGGATTTTCATCTGAATTATGGACTCAAATAGCAAGTGATATATTCAACAAAGAGGTGAAACTAACGATCTGTCAAGAACAGGCAAGTCTTGGAGCTGCGCTATTAGCGGGAGTTGGTATAGGATATTATAGAGATATTAAACAAGCGTGTTCAATGGTTAAATATAAGCCCGAAACTGTAAAGCCTATTAAGGATAACGTAAAAAAATATAGGCAGATATACGAAAATTGTTACCTGCCTCAATGTCACCTATGAAAGCAAGAATCTATTTTTTTAACTTACGATGTAAAGGGGACTTGCATCTTAATTATAGCAATTTTTCACCATAGACACTGATGCTTACCACAGAATTGACAGCTTTTTCAGCTTCCTCTGCTGATAATTTAAGGTCTTCTATAATCGCTTGGGCAGTTGGATCATTGGATATTAAATCAAATGATATAGGAGTTTCATCTATTATCCTGACATTCTGAAATCCTGCGGATCGGATACTATCCAAATATTCATCTTTCATTATTGCACCAGCAAGACAACTGACATACGCTTCAACAGAATTTTTTATTGCTTCTGGAAGTGGTTTTAACAGGACTATATCAGAGACCATTAATCTTCCGCCAGGTTTCAAAACTCTGAATGCCTCAGCAAAAGCTCTTTTTTTGTCAGGCACAAGGTTAATCACACAATTTGAGATGATCGCATCAACATAATTGTCTGCAACAGGCAGATTTTCAATTTCTCCAAGTCTAAACTCCACATTGTCATAGCCACTTTTTTTGGCATTTTCTCTGGCTTTTTCTATCATCTCAGGAGTCATATCTACTCCGATGACCCGTCCCTTTTTGCCAACTTTGTTAGCAGATAAAAAGCAATCAATTCCAGCACCTGATCCTAAATCAAGCACAATTTCTCCCTCTTTTAGTGAAGCAAGAGCGACAGGGTTTCCGCATCCAAGCCCAAGGTCTGCTCCATCAGGGATAACTGAAAGGTCTTCATCTTTATAACCTATTTTCTTACTTATACAACAATCAGTGTTCACAGTCCCACAACAGGAAGTCCCGCTTTTTGCTATCTTTGCGTAACTATTCCTTACTGATCTCTTTATTCCTATATTATCTTTTGTGTTTCCGCAACATGATGTCTTTTCTTTTTTTATCATTTGGTCATCTCCCTATCATTTTATAATATCTTTCATAACAGGTCCAAGAAAACCTTTTACCATATCTGCAAGGCTTTCAACTTTGATTAAAGCTATACAGCACACTTCATTGTCCTTTTCCCATGTTACAATGGCTAATTTATCGCCTGCATGGATATTTGCTTTGTCCCTTATTTCCTTTGGAAGCACCATTTGTCCCCTATTATCTATGTTTACCACTGATTCTACCTTACAGCTACACAATTCCATTCCAGAAATTGCACAGCAAGGCTCATTTTTGTCATTATCACTCATATTAGCCTACCTCCTTATTTAGATTTTTCAGAATATTCTGAATTTACTGATTATTATAGATCAACTGAATAAATTTGTCAACGTTTTTTAACTGAGATTCAGACATGAGTTCGGACAATTTATTATCTAATTAAATTATCTAGGGAAATTCCTCTAAATCTCCCTTTTCCATGATAGGCAAATATGTCGCTCCTAACGGAGCTAAAAGATTTTTTATTTGTGTGTTTTCTATAAATATATCACCCCTTCGGGGTTAAAAGTCTTTAATTTAATGGCTATGGGATAAAGTAGGATTTAATATTTTTTCTTGTTATTAAAAATAAAGTCAGGAATTTCTGAAAATGCTCAGATAGACTATAAACAAACCTTCAACCTTTAACTTTCAACCTTACTTATTTTAGGAAATGTCCGAATTAATGTTCTTAGCTAATACACAGAACAACAACTTTTTTATTGACATATATCTATAAAATAATTACAATCATCAATGACAGGAAATTTACAGATGAAGATAACACAGAATGTATTCATAAGCTTTGTTAGCATTTGAGGCGAAGTAAAATGGATTTTGACAAAGCAAAAGAACTCATAATAGAATTGCTCAGAAAAAATGGAAAAGCCAAAAACAGTGAGATGATCGATCTACTTGATGGCGACAGAGAGCTTTTTGAGCGAGTGCGTGAAGATTTGATCTTTGATGACATTGCCAAAGATAAAGATAACGTCGGATTGATATATATCTCATCTGATCAGGATGAAGCAGAAGAAGCGAAACCAGAAGAATCAACTGATGAAAAATTTCTAACCCGCTTTATTTTCATAAGTTATGGACGAAACGATGCTTCTGATCTCGCGAAAAAGCTGAAAAAAGAACTTGAAGCAAAAGGGCATGAAGTATGGATGGATATATGTAAGATACGCGATGGCAAGGACTGGGAGTATGAGATAGAACAAGCAATAGAAAAATGCGATGTATTTTTAAGCCTTCTTAGCCCTCATGCAGTTAGGCGACCTGATGGCGTATGTCTTGATGAGATCAGCTTTGCCAGATACAATGGGAAAAGGATTATCCCTGTTATGGTTATCCCTTGCAAACCGCCACTGTGCATCTATCGCCTTGATTGGATAGATTTTAGGGAATTAAAAATGGATGATCAAAAAGCCCTAAATCGCCTGATAAAAGAGATCAGCAGTGATGAGCAATACGTTGAAGGGACTTATGCGGAAATATTCAGTAAACTAAAGCCGATAGACTTTGGGACGAGAATCTCTAATTTGACCCGTGACTTTACAGGTCGTGAATGGTTAATTGATGAACTTAATGAATGGCTAAATAATGAAGAAAGCAGGGTGTTTTTTGTGACGGGTGACCCTGGCGTTGGAAAATCAGCTGTTATGGCACATCTGGTAGAGAAAAACGAACTGGTCAATGCCTATCATTTTTGCTTATTTCATCTTGCAGAATCAACCGAACCGGGCATATTCATAAAATCAATATCAGCCCAACTTGCAACTCAAATAGAGGGTTATTACGAAGCATTAAAAGGTATTGGTGACCTTGACGATGTTGTTAAAGATGTTAAACAGGACGCTGATTCGCTATTTAAGCGGTTGATAACTGACCCATTGTCAAAGATCAAGCAACCTGATTCCACTATCTTAATAGTCATAGATGCCCTCGATGAATCGTTAGGAGTAAAAGGGACAAATATATCAAGCCTTCTGAGAAATCGCCTTAACGATCTTCCGAAATGGGTTCGTCTTGTCATAAGTTCACGCAAAGAGGCAAAGATAATTGACACATTCAGCGAGTTTAAGCCTCATGAGATAGACGCAGGAAGAGAAGAAAATATAAAAGATATAAATGATTACGTCGCTAAAAAGCTGAAAGAGCCAAAGATAGCTAAACTGTTAGAAGAGAATAACGCAGATCCAGATCTGATAAAGGATGCTATTATCAAGAATAGCGAAAACAACTTTCTTTATGTTACCGAAGTTATAAAGGGCATAATAAACAAGAGCATTGACCTTCAACATCCTGAAAACTTCACACCGGGATTAGTTGGTTTATATCAGGATTTCTTCAATCGTCTTTTTCCAGGAGGTAAAGGTTATGATGAGATAAGACCATTGCTTGAGATCATCACCGCATCAAGAGAACCTTTAACTCGCGAGGAGATAGCGTTTTTTATGTCCTGCGATGAGTTTAACTTACGTAACCAATTAGCAAAGATCAACACATTTTTCCCTGATCGCAATGGACGTTATTATCCCTATCATAAAAGCGTAATAGATTGGCTCTCTGGTGATGTCGGCAAAGATCCGACATTCAATATAAACATAAAAAGAGGCAATAATGTTATATGCAATCAATTGCTTTCTGATAGACTGCCAGACTCGTTGAAGAAATATAAATTGTCTCATCTGCCTGCACATCTCGCTTCTGCATTAAGGTTTGATGAGCTAAAATCCGTTTTGACGAACTTCAAGTTTATAGAAGGGAAGTTGAATCAGGTTGGTATTGTTGAGCTGATAAAGGACTATGAGCTTTTACCCACAGACGTAGATTTGAGGAGGATTCAAGGGGCATTAAGGCTTTCAGCAAATGCCCTCAGGCGTGATCCGAATGAGCTAATAAGCCAGTTATATGGAAGGCTTATGTCCGATAATTCGCCAGTGATAAAGGGGCTACTTAATAATGCGATGAAAGAGATACACAAGCCTTGGCTAAAAATGCTTCAACAGAGCCTAATACCACCCGGCGGAAGCTTGTTATATACCCTTGAAGGGCATACTTCAGAGGTCACATTAGTAGCGTTAAGCAGAGATGGCAAGCGTGCTGTGTCTGCTTCTCGAGATGGGACACTAAAGATATGGGATATGGAGACAGGAGAGGAGATCAGGACATTAAAAGGGCATACTTTCGGGGTCAGATCAGTAGCGTTGAGCAGAGATGGCAAGCGTGCTGTGTCTGCTTCTTGGGATGGGACACTAAAGATATGGGATATTGAGACAGGAGAAGAGATCAGGACATTAGAAGGGCATACGAATACAGTCACATCAGTAGCGTTAAGCGAAGATGGCAAGCGTGCTGTGTCTGCTTCTTATGATAGGACACTAAAGA
>DTPJ01000204.1 GCA_011334435.1 Candidatus Poribacteria bacterium
TATGTTTCCCCCTTTGAAAAAAGTAACTCTATTAGTTTCCACCTTTGAAAAAGGCATCTTCCTTATCTTTCCCCTTTGAAAAAGGGGGATAAAGGGGGATTTTTGAAGTGTTTGGAAAAATTTAGTTTTAGCAGAAAGTATTATTTTCACTTATTCTAGAAAATGTCCGAACTAGTGTCCTAAGTTCAGATTAACTCTTGATTTTATTTAAATATCTTGTTATAATTATTAAATGACAAGAAAAATTGGAATAAAGAGCTTTTATGTAAGCCTCATTTCAAGGGGTGAAGAGAATGGAATATGATGATCCCAAAAAAGAGACATTTAGGGTCGGCGAAGTTAGCCAAATTGTTAATATTGATCCTTATGTTCTCAGGTATTGGGAGAAGATGTTCCCGCAACTCAAGCCCCAAAAAGATGAAACAGGTCAAAGGATATATACAAAGTCTGATATTGATACAGTTCTGAGAATAAAGAATTTATTATATGAAGAACGTTATACAATAGCAGGTGCAAAGAAAAAGTTATCCGAAGAGATCAAAATTTCACAGAATAGAGACCAAATGATTGAGGTTTTATGTAGCGTTAAAGAGGCTTTAAAAGAGATTTCCAATATTCTAAATAAAAAATAAAAAATCGGGGTGTGGCGCAGTCCGGATAGCGTACTTGAATGGGGTTCAAGTGGTCGCTGGTTCAAATCCAGTCACCCCGACCAACCCGAATATTACAAATTTTGCAGGCGAAAGGATTTTACAGACATCAACCCTGCAAATCCCGTTTGGACATTTGCTGAATCCTAAGAGTATATTGGTCTTGCTTTTTTCTCGCTTCTGATGCCTTATCAATAATCACAGACATATATTAGTAATAGATGGCAGATATTTAGTAAGATAATTATCTGATTATCGCGAGTTTATCCTTCACAAATTTTCTTTCCCCTGATTGCGATTTAATCTCTATTGTGTATATATATACTCCGCTTGCTATATCAGATATGTTCCATTCGGTTTCGCTATATCCTGTCATCGCTGTCTCTGATTCAAGATGACCAACTATATGTCCAGAAATATCATAAATGTTGATGGATATTTGCGAGTTGCTATTGGCGTAATATCTGAATATCGTTCTATCCGGAAAAGACTTAGATGGTGCTGGATTAGGATAATTGTATGCAAGTTTTGGAGATTGGACAACTGTTATCGTTTGTTTTTCGCTAATTCCCTGTGTTCTATCGCTTACTCGGTTTTCATCATAATCATCATCATAAGCATAAACTTGATAAAATATCTGAGTTCCCAACGGTTGTCCGGGTATCCTGAAATTTGTAATAAATTCTCCTGATGAAAGCTTACTTAAACGAGCTGTATGCAATTCTGACGGCTTGCCATCAATCCACCAAACAAGATAAACACCTTGACCATCATCTGCGGTATCATCATCATAAATGCCCGATGGATCAGTTATATTGCATCTGATATAAAAATCTGCGTTTTCCACAACTGTTGTAGGATAAAAAGACGAGAAAACAGGCGGGTCGGTGTCTTCATCTCTCGGAATGCCGATCACTTCTGTTGATGTAAGGCTTTCGTTCCCATCTTTATCATAAGCAGAAACACAAACATAATATTCTTTGTCGTTCTCAAGACCGACAATTGTTATATGATCAGCCAAACCAACATCTATTGAGTTATCATAATTCTTAGATTGTTTTCCGTAAAATACTTTATATCCGCCTATGTCTCCATCACTTATAGGATACCAAGATACATTGATTGCTCCGTCTATATTTGTATTGCTCGCGAAGACATAGCTTGGCGGGTTGGGTGCATAGTTATTAAAGGAATAAGCACTAACAGGAGTTATGTTAGCAGAGAGATTTACTCCGTCGCTTGACCGGACTATATACCAATATAAAACGCCATTTTTGGTAGTATTGTCAATATAAGAAGATTCCGTTTTTTCTGCTTTTCCTATAATTGAGTATTTCCCATTAGAGCTTTCCGCCCTATATATGATATATGAATTTATATTGTCTGCAACTGGAGATTTCCACGTAATCAATATCGCTCCGCCTTTATCATTGGGATAGTCAACCGCTTGAATTTCTAATGGCGATTGTGGAAGAATTCCCTTTGCAGAATATGAGCCAGTATGCCTTTGATCCCGTTGAAACATATACCATCCGAACTGATTATCTCCGTTATATCTGCCGATAAGCGATAAATTATGTAGCAGTCCATAATCAGAAGTATAGACCAATTCTGCCTTCATATCCCCATCAAGATCAGTTATCATTGGTGCTGATAAAGACATATTTTCATAGACGACATTTTGCCAACCAAGAACAGGCGTCCCATCGGATTTGTAAGCTGATATTGATCCATTTTGTGCGGTGGAGATTATCTCTAATTTTTCATCACCGTCAATGTCCCCGATAATAGGCGTAGCTAAATTATATCCATCATCCGTATTAATAGGGAATCCATAAACCTTTCTACCGTCATGATGCCATGCGTATATAATTCCATAATAAGAGCCAGCGATGATCTCTATATCGCCATCACCATCAATGTCAGCAAGTGAAATTGCAGACCTTATTTGATCATCAGGTTCAAGTTGGCAAATATTTTTAAGCGTCCCATCAGCATTCCATATATATATTCTACTGGTGGTATTATTTGATGCCACTGCGATAACTTCGGCTTTTCCATCACCATCAAGGTCTCCAGTAACTAACGGCAAGATTGATGCAGAACCCTGCATCTGAACAGGCCAACCTTTAACTGATGTTCCATCATGATGCCATGCGTATATAGTGCTTTTTCCGCTTGGATCATAATTACGAGGTATGACTGAGTCAAGGGCTATGATCTCCAAATCTCCATCATTATCAAGATCATTTACAGAAACAAAGAGATGAGCTTTTTTCCCTATGTTTGTTGGAAATCCTGCTAATATAGAGCCGTCATATTTGATTACATATACTTGTCCACTTGTTGTGCCGACAACAATATCTAACTTGCCATCTTTATCCATATCAGCAAGCACAGGCGTTGTCGTTGCATAACCATTGACTTGGACAGGAAAACCGCTTATATAAGTCCCATCGCCCTTCCAAGCATGTATCAATTGAGAATAAAACACTGCGACCACTTCAGCTTTTCCATCGCCATCAAGATCACCTATTGATGGGACTGGACTTGCCGATGAATTTATATATTGAACTTCATAAGTAAACTTAGGATTAGTTATCGTCTTTTGCCAACCATTTACAGGTTGACCGTCCTTATGAAAAGCGTATATCTTAGTGTATCTATCATAACTATAACTTTGAAATAATATCTCCATCTCATTATCATTATCAATGTCCCCTGCTACCACTGGTGATAGTGACCGATCGCTTACCTTTACAGGAAATCCAGGGGATTCAATGGAAACGTAAATTTGCTTTTGTGCATAATTATTTTTTGTCCAATATTCTGAGCTTCCATTTTTTAGGTATGCTTTTATATAGATATTATGTAAAGGTATACCAAACGGAGCGTCCCAATTTATTTCTGCATTAATACTTCCCATAGAGTTGATATTTGGTATTGTTTTTTTGGCGATTAAAAGCCCCTCTGGTCCATCATCGCGAAATTCCACTTCTACATTTTGCGCGCTGATAGCACCAAAGTTGTTTATAGTTGCTTTTATCGTGATGGTCTCCCCATGTTTTGGCACTTCTGGTTTGAATGATATATCAATGGGTGTGATTACTATGTCTGGCATATTCGGAAATCGCCTTGGCGCTCCCAAATCAAGTGCAGGATCACCTAAAAGATTATATAGTTCCAAATCGTTTGAATTTGATATAAGTTGGAGTTTTGTCCATATAGCAATTTCGCCAAGCGTATATAGATGTGATCCTGCTATGGCTCTTGATAAAGCAAATCCTACACTGCTAGGGGATACAAGCCTTGATCCCCCGAAGAATGCGATCACCCCATTTTTCGCTTTAACGAAAGCCTCTGCGAAAGAATCTTTATCTGGATGATCAAAATAACCTGTGCTACATGCAAGGCTGAATATCGCAGGTAACATTCTATCATTTTTCAGCTTCTGAATGTCCTGACTGCTAAATATCTCCCAACCATCTATATAACCGTGACCTGCATAGTCCAATATATATTGTCCCTTATTTAACTCAGATACGACGTTACCAGATGTTCCGCCAGAAAGACCCGATACTTCCGTCACATTAAATCCAGACGGTACTAGATATTCATCGCGGGCAGTTATCAGATCGTAACCTAAATAATCAACAGTGCCTAATACAAGCAATGCGTTGTTCGCCCAATCGCTATAGATGGGATTTTGCTCATATTGAATTATCTTATCAACCATGATATTTAAATCGTTGATTGTCTTTACAGGAAGTCTTCCTATCATAACATCGGGCATTTCATCATCACCGCTTAAACAAGCATACCAATTATCAGTAGCTATATTTTCACCAAAACTAATGTTGTCAGATATATGAGTAGGTATAAATTCAACATCCCCGATGATAAGGACATACCTTATATGCCCATCTAATGAACTCGCCGACTTCCAGTAATAATAGGCATGTTGCATAAATGCCTTTATCCTTTCGTCAGGTCTTTGCCCTGCACCAAAGGTATAATAAATTTTATCATAGGACACAATAGCCACATCAAGTCCGCTATATTGTGAACGCCATTCTGCTAATTGTTTTATTTTCGTGTTATTATAGAAAGATTCTGGTGCTATGATTATATAATCAGCGCTTCTGCTCTGCATCAGATCATTGACGTAATTTATACTGCCCATCGCCTTTATGTCATTATTCTTTGATGGTGCTAACGAAAAAGTCTCTGAACCATCATATAAGTTTTTCAATAGCCCTATTCCTGCAAAACCATCTTTATAGCTCAATCTTATTACAATATGATTGGAGTAAAATAATTCTTTCGTTGATGGATTATACTTGATAGGACGAAATTCCAATTGGACTATTCTTTGATCTCTTAAATATCCTGAAAACGATATTTTTGCTGTTTCTTGTGGATAAACGACATTTGAAGCATAAAAATCTCTATCAATAGTGAATTGCTCATCTATATAAACGGTGTTGTTGCGTCCGTTTTTTACAACTGGCTTGCCTACTGGATAGACTTTATAATCTGATAGGACGTTATAGTCCTCAGATTCAATTTCTAATGCGATCTCCGAAGCAGAAGGTATTGTAAAAAGCGACCTGACAACTGGCAATTTAGGTTTGCCAATATCTGTCAACCAATCGGAATCAGGAATGCTAATGAATTGATATTGTTCGCCATCTTGTATTCTTTTTTCAACATTAATGCCATATAGATTTACCTCAATAGTCATGCTTTTATTAAATTCATCAACTATACGTATTTCCGCTGGAGAGGGAGTCCCACTTCCAGAAAATGCCACCCAAGATGCCTCAACTTTACCATAAGAATTAAATACTGATATACATAACATCAGCAAGGTGAATGCAAGGGATTTTTTTATCATTAATTCCTCCAATTTATAATTATATGATCATATTCTAAGTTAAATATACTTTTAGACGTAAAGCAGTATAATTCTGTTCTTGTTAATTTTGAAAATAGAATAGAGTTATAAAGACAAATGTCTCTTAAACTTGAATTTTACAATAATTTAGAGTGGTCTTAAGGTAGGTTATATGTCTAAGGCAAATTTGTATTATTGATGAAATGATTATATTTAACATAGCTATCCTTAATTCTGTCTAAATATGTTTATAGTTAAAATAACGTTATTGAAAAAATACGAATCTATAAATCTTAACCGAATACAAATACAATAACATTATTAGCTAAAAACTATAAGAA
>DTPJ01000263.1 GCA_011334435.1 Candidatus Poribacteria bacterium
AGCAGTTAAATCAAATCTTGATGAATGGGTGAAAAATGGCGGTATCCTTATTGGGTTTAAGACTTGCGGATTGGATAACATATTTGGCAACACAAATGATAAAGAGATCGTTCAATTAGAAAGCGATTTCTCAATATCAGGATATTTTTCATTAAATCCCGATCCGCTTACAACGGGGATTCATTCTTACCTTCACCCTGAGCAAAATTTGATAATCTTTTCAAACATATATTGTATAAAGCCAGATAGTTCAAGAGAAATAGCCCGTCTTTACGACACAGATCAAAAAGATACAGGTTATTCAGCTATAACTGGAAGGAAATACGGCGATGGATATGCCTATTATTTCGCTTTTAATGTCCCACAGACAATATGGGTATTACATCAGGGAATACCTATAACCTATGACCGTGATGGAGATGGATATTTTCGGACAGGCGATCTTATTGCAATAGGTCAAAACGAGCGAGAAGTGCTTTATGCAGATGAGATACTATTTCTTATACAAAATATGATCGCACATAAGCCACAACCTTTGATCTATCAAATACCACCGAAAGATGATCAAGTGCCTGATGCAATGTTCTTTTGGGGAGGAGATGATGAAGCAGCGAAAGGGACACAAGCTTGGGCTTCTAATTGGATGAAAGAAAAAGGATTGCCTTATCATATCAATATAATGCAGAATGCCAAAGGCGAGTTCACTATGACCAAAGAGGAAGTTTCAGCTATCAAAGCCAATGGACATGAGCCTTCGCTTCATTTTAATTTCATTGATAATTTCAGCCCTTTTGCTTTCACAGAGACGGATATTAAAAAGCAGGCAGACGATTTTTATAATGCCTATGGATTTTATCCGATATGCACCGTCAACCATTGGTGTAGATGGACAGGTTGGGCTGATACTGCACGATGGATAAAAAATGCAGGAATAAAAGCAGATAATAGCTTTATTCACCATCCACTACCGCCATTGAATCCCGCTAATAGACTTGGATTTGTTTTCGGAACATGTTTTCCATTTTATTTTTATGATGATTATGAACACGGAAACGAAAGGATAGATTTTCTTGAAGAACCTATCACTGCCTATGAGATAGGTTACAGTGCGACTGATGTTAATGACTTTGACATTATCCATAAATCTATTGATTTTGCTGTCTATTATCATCTTGTTATGGATATGTTTTATCATCCGATAAATATCTACAATCACAAAGCCTGCCGATCAGCCATTGAAGAGGATTTACGTTACATAGAAAGTAAAGGAATAATTGCAGTCCATAAGGGTAATGATGGAGTATGGGAGTGGTGGCAGAAACGCTCTCAGTCTGACATTTCAGACGTTGTTATAGATGAAAACGGATCAATTAGCTTCAACGCAGATTGCAAATATGATGATGGCATGATCGTAAGAGTGCCATTAAGTTCGGATAAATTAGAAGTTATTCCGACTTGCGATGGTAAACCCGCAAGTTTTAAGATACGTAAAGACTTTGGAAAAGACTGGTTATTTGTTATAGTCCCAAAAGGTGAGCATATTATATTGATAAAATGGAGATAAAGATATGAGAAAAGTCAGATATGAAGAAATGTTGCCTTATGAGGTCGTCAAAGCGAGAGAAGAAAAACCCGTTGCCTATCTTCCTATTGGCGGTATTGAATGGCATGGCGAACATAATCCACTCGGATTAGATACGGTCAAAGCACATGAGCTTTGCATAAGGGCGGCGCAAAAAGGCGGAGGATTGGCGATGCCGCCGCTTTTTTGGGGAGAAAGCAGAAAAAGCCATCTGCTTGAATACAACTACAATGTTGACAATAAGGTTACGGATAAGATGCACCTTAAACCATTCACCGATGATGACTATATGGGCGGAATATCTCCAGAAGAAGAACAAGCCTTCTATGAACATCTATTAACACATATCTATTATGAGTTAAAAAGTCTTGGATTCCGTGTCATATTCGTCCTTTGTGGACATTATCCATTAAAAGAGCATGCAGTTAAAACTGCCCAGCAGTTTATGGAGAAAAACCAAGAAATTAAGATATATGCTGGAATAGAAGCTGATCCTGTCCGTGATATTTATCCTAATGGTGGAGATCATGCTGGCAAGTGGGAAACCTCAATTATGGCAACGTTGCGTCCTGAACTTGTTGATGTTAGCGTGCTTGGCGATGATATGTCAGTCAAACCTATCGGTGTCTATGGAGAAGACCCTCGTTGCGATGACTTAAAAGAATTTGGACAAAAAGTGACACAGGATATTATAAATAGAATGGTAGAAATAACAGACAATATGCTTAAAGAGCTTGGGTTATTGTAATTCTTTTTGGATATTGAGGGCATCAAAGAATGGAAGATGGACACAGAAAAACATGGAAAACATTTACTAATCACATACAAAACATAGGTCAATTGTCTATATATTATCTTTTGTTTCTAATCGTGTTTATATTATGTAATTCGGCATTTTCTTGGGAAGTTACAAAAACCGATCATTTCACAGTATTTTATGATCGGGAACATGAATGGCAGGCGAAAAAGTTTTTACAATCCCTTGAATATTATCGCCCAAAAGCAGAGAAATTGACTGGCAATATCAAATACCATACGCCTGTTATCATTGAGGATATAGGGACGACTTCAAACGGAATGACCGACCCTATATTCAACAGGATAAATCTATTCACCTATCCCCCATCAGCTTCTGTATTAGGGGCTGGAACGCAAAGTTGGGAGGCAGATTTAAGTCTCCATGAATATATCCATTTACTCCATCTATCAAAAGTCGGCGGAATTATGAGAGTGCCTAAAGCTTTGTTTGGCAACTTATTTATGCCTAATCTTTTTTCTCTCGGCTGGGTAGTAGAGGGTATTACGGTTTATGGCGAATCTCAAATATCACCATATCAAGGCAGGCTTAATGATGGCTATTATAGCTCTTATATTGCGTCAAGAGTGAAAGATAATAGATTCCCTTCCATACTAAAAGCTGCCTACCCTCCGATGGAATATCCATATCTTGATGGCATTTATAACTATGGAGGAATGTTCTTTGACTATTTAGCAAAAACCTATGGCGAGAACAAGTTTAGAGAATTCTTTGATAGATATGGCTCATCTATCCCGATAGTTATGTTTAATTTTTCAGCTAAACAGACTTATGGGGCATCGTTCAAAGATTTATGGAAAGATTGGCAACAATACGAATATGATCGCTTCAAAGACTTTGGCATGGAAGGCGAAAAACTGACCGATAACGGATGGTATATTTTTGATTTAGCTTTTCACAATAACTATCTTTATTATTCTAACATATCTATTCAAAAAACTGCCCCGTTTAATGCACAAAAATTTGCCAAAATAATTCAGAAAGACGTCATAACAGGAAAAGAGAAATGTCTAATTTCCACAACTTCATTTTTCCCCGTACCAATGAAAATAAATGAAAACAAGTTATACTATGCAATTGAAGAATTGAAACGAGGTTATGCAAATACTACCTATATGGGATTTGGGTTCTATTCAGTTATTCACGAGAAAGACCTGTCAAATGGAGAAGATAAGGTAATTTTGAAAGATGAGGTTCGGGGTTTTGAAATTCTAAACGATAAAACCATCATATATTCTAAAGATCGGAAAGATAGTTTCGGTTCTGAGATCATCAAATATGATATGAGGTCAAAGGAAAAGACGAAGCTATTTGATTCTGATTACATTATTGACCGTATAGTAATAAGAGGAGAGAGAGCTATTGTCTCAGGACGAAAGGATTGGGAAAATTACAGTATCTATTACCTAAACTTATCTAATGGAGAGATGACTCCTATCGTTGATACGCCTTATTTTGAAGGTCATCATACTTTTTGCGGAAATAGGCTTTTCTTCACTGCGAACTATGGCGGAAAATTCGCGATCTATTGCAGAGAATTATCCTCTGGCAAAACGTATCGTCTCACAAAAAATGGCTATTCAACAAATCCAAACTATGAGCCAGAAAGTCAAAAATTATATTACATAGGTCTAAACTCCTATGGTTTTGATATTTATGCAAAAGATGTTGAATGGGAGGAGTTTGAAATCCCTGAATTTGAGCGATTTACCCCACCAGAGTTTGATATAGAATACAAGATGACAAAAGGCGGATATATTGACAATCTGAAAACACTATTTCCTGTGTTACATATCCCTTCTTTATCAATAGGTCCAAAAAATGAGACAAGACTTGGGATCGGATTAGTTGGTGAAGATGCACTTGGTCATTTTCCTTATAGCATTGACTTCCTTTATGACTTAGATAAAAAAGAGCCTTTGTTTGATGCGAAATTTTCAGTAAACATGCTTTCTCCATTTTCCACAACATTTTCTGCATACAATAAAGATGATAAAAAGCGATTTTCATTGGACATGCAATATCCATTGTTGATGAGATTATCGTCGGGAATATCCGATCTAACCGTTGGGCTATCGGGAAAAGTTTTTAATGATTCAGAAAGTAAATCATTGAAAAGGCGAGAGATAGCTCCAAGTATCAACACTACTTTTAATTTTCCATTGACAACTATTGGATTAAACATCAGCACACCGATAGAAAGGCAAAGCGTCGGATCAAGGATCGATCGTAGTGGAATAATATCTGAACTCCGCATCAATCAGTATCTCAAAAAAAGCGCACTTCGTATTAAAACAAAAGGCATTTATGACCCAGATAATACATACGATCCTGAAAAAGATGACAAAGAAGATGCCCCTTTTCCTGTAATTCGCGGATATAAAGACCCATTGGACGCAAAGATCGGCGTATCTTTTTCTGCTGACATTTCAGCACCGATATTAAATATAAGAAAAGGCATATTCTTAATGCCTTACATATTCTTTGAAGACGTCTGTGCTGATGTCTTTTTTGACGCTTCTGTCCAAAAGGGAGGCAAAAATTCCATCGCATCAACAGGTTTGGAATTGCATTTAGAGACTAATATAGCTATGTGGATTCCGCTTGATCTTGGCATAAGGCTTGTCGCAAACAAAGACAAAAAATATAAGTTTGAACCGATTATAAGCACAAACGCCGAATTTTAAGAGAGTGTCATTTAAATACTGATAAGCAAAAAAGAGATATAAATGATAAATGGACATTTCTAAAAAGGTATTAAGAACGATAAATAAATATAAAATGATAGGAAAAGGAGATAAAATCGTCCTTGCGGTATCAGGTGGTCCTGATTCTACTGCTATGCTATACATTATGAACGATCTGAGAGATGAATTAGGATGCTCTTTATATATTGCCCATCTCAATCATTGTCTCAGAGGTGAAGAATCCTCCGCAGATGCAGAATTTGTCAAAGAGCAAGCAGAAAAATTGCATATCCCTTTCACAATTGAAAAGATTGACGTAAAAAGCATGATAACTAATAAAGAATCACTGGAAAGCGGAGCAAGACGAATTAGGTATGATTTCTATAGAAAAGTGATGTCTGAAACAAAAGCCGATAAAGTCGCACAAGGTCATACCGCAGACGATCAGGCAGAGACAATATTAATGAGGCTTTTGCGAGGATCAGGGACAAAAGGATTAAGTGGAATTCCTCCTATCCGTGATGGCATATATATTAGACCTTTGATAGAGATAAGCAGATCAGAAGTTGTGGCATATTTGCAGAATATCGGCGTCCAACCAAGATGGGATTCTTCCAATCTCAGCACTGAATATGAGAGAAATCGGATAAGACATGAGTTAATTCCGCTTATTGAAAAACGGTTCAGCCCAAATATAAAGGCTATACTCCAACAGACAGCAGAAATACTACGTTCAGAAGATGATTTTTTAGATACTATCGCGAAATCCGCTATG
>DTPJ01000412.1 GCA_011334435.1 Candidatus Poribacteria bacterium
AATGGTCAAACAAAACGTGTTATTATTTTCGGCAATAGAAAATGTTCATACTCGCTTTTACGAGGATTGAAATTCTCCGAGCCAGAGCCATTTACAGAGATGGAAATAAGATATGAAAATGCCTATGGCGGAGTTGACCTTGATTCCTTTGGACCAGACCAACCTATGATATATCCCCGAAATTTTATAGGAAAAGGTTTTATCGTAAAAAACATAAAAGAGGGATTAGATAAATTAGAATTGCCAAATATAGAAGACCCAGATTATTTGCTTACACCTGATAACATAATTACGGAGAAAATGGAAAATTGGCAGACTCAACCTATGCCACAAGGGTTTGGATGGTATGGAAAACTTTGGTATCCTAGATGTTCCTATGCAGGTGTTTTGCCGGCGTATATGTCGCTTTATAAAGAAATCCTTGAAGCTGCAAGCGGATTAGTTCCAAAAGATCAAGTTGAGCAATTCAAGAAGTTCAAATTGCCGATGTTAGATTTCAAATTCTTCAACGGTGCATCTCCGGGATTGATCTTTCCTTTTCTCAAAGGCGGAGAGGTTATTAGCTTAGTTAATATGAGTCCTCATGGCAATATTGATATAAAGTTGCCAGATGTAAAGTTAAAAATCGGAATTGACATTGGCAAAGGGATGCAATATCCAGAGGTAGTCCTTCAAACAGTCTGTATATTAAAAGAGCAAAACCGCCTTTATTTAGTATGGAGAGGAGCGATTGATTCGCCAGGACCAGACAAGATGACCGAAATAACAAAGATGGATGTGGTTATTGAGGAGGGATAAAATATGCTTTTCCCCGCTGCTAAATTAGGCGATACAATAATAGGTTTAGATTTCCATAGCACGACTCAGACAATAGTTCCACCGGTGCCATGCCCATTTTTTCCACACCCTTTTATTGGAACGATCTTTCTTTGGCATACGCCCAAGTGGCCTATGGCGAATGTCTTTATTAACGGTGTGCCTGCCATCACTGTCGGTGCAAAGTCTTACAGTGTGCATATTCCTTTGCCTCCTCCTGCTGTTCCTACTCCTCCTACTCAGATAACTTGGAAATGGTGGTTGACCAATGTTATGACCGCAGGCATAGCAGCGATTTTCTCAACGGTTCTGAGTTTGATCGGTTCTGCAACGGGGACCCTAACTCCTACTGCAAGGTGTCCTGATTCCAATCTCCCAGAATCAATAACAAATCAAACAACATGGCAAAAGATTCAATCTGCTTTTCCTGCACAGACATGGGTTCAGCTTTTCGCAATGCTTCTTCCGCCTGCTGTTATGCCTGTCGCAGAGGGGCAATCATCTATCGGTAGTCCGACTGTAACAGTAAATGGAGCGCCCATCGCAATTGTCGGACCTTTAACAGCGTCGTCTTGTTCACAAATTCCAATAGTGCCGAATGCTAACGTTATAGGATTTTCTAATGTGATGGTCGGTGTGACATTAAAAGAACTTTTGATGCAGTTTGTATGGAATGCAATTCACGCTGCCGCTGCTGTTGGTGCTGGAAAGCTATCGGAGCGAATTATGACGGGTAGGAGTGGAGGCGGAGCATCAGGAAGGGATACTACGGAAGGCGAGACAACAGGAAGCAATACAACAGGGCGAAATCATTAAACCATAAAATTACAAAAATCAAATTCAAATTAGCGTTAATTCGGTTAGACTATATTTTAATTTTGAGGACTGAATAAAATCAATGGAAAATAGAGTTTTCATCGGACATCCAATTGATGTTATATCTGGAAGTGTTTTCACTGTATCAAATGACTTCATACTTCACGGTCCTTTGCCGTTAGCATGGCATAGACATTATAGCACTGCTAATCTTACAGAATCCCCTCTTGGCATCGGCTGGCAAGTTGAGTTCTTCTCAAAGCTCATAAAAGAAGGGAATTTTCTTATCTTTAAAGACGAAGAAGGTTCAGAAGTTCTCTTTGATATTCCTCCCGAGGGAAAATCTTCCACTAACGCAAAATTCCAAATGGATATAATCAATGAACCTGATTCTTTTGTAATTTGGGATTGGCATCATAGGGAAAAATTCTATTTCACTAAACTAACAGGTGATAAATTCCAGCTTACTAAAAAGACAAATAACTTAGGTCATGCAATTAAATTATCATATTCTAATGAAAGGTTGTCAGAAATTTTAGATAGTGCTAACCGAAGGATAATATTAAGATATGATCCTGATGGATTAATTGATTCTATATGGTTGATCGGAGAAAGCGGTTATAACTCTTCAACTTTGTTGGTTAGATATGAACATGACGCCAGAGGGAATTTAGTAGCGAGCTATGATAGAGAAAACAAAGTAAGAAGGTATGAATATAACTCCGATCATCTAATTACAAAAGAGATTAATCGCAATGGTGGGGCATTTTATTTTGAATACGATTCTAAAAACAGATGCGTTCACAATTGGGGTGACAATGGATTTCAAGATAGGCGTTTGATCTATGATGATGAAAACTACACTACGACCGTCTTTGATAGTCAAAACCGAAAGACTATCTATCAACGCAATGAACTTGGGCAACTTACATCAATAACCAACCCCGTCGGTGGAAAAACACAGATGCTCTATAACACTCTGGGAAAGTTGATCATGTCTATTGATCCCGATGGAGGAATAACCGCCTATGAATATGACGATTTTGGTCAGATAATTTCAATAAAATATCCAAATGGCGGTGTCCAAAAATGGACTTACAACTCCTTACATCTGCCAGAAACTATGGAAATGCCGACAGGGGCAGTTTGGAGATGGGAATATACTAACATAGGCGGGATAAAAAAAGTAATAGACCCAGAAGGTGGAGTATGGGAATATAAATGGGGAAATAATGGTCTTATCTCTGAGGTAATCAATCCTGTCGGGCATCGGACAATTATAAAAACCGATCCTGATTGGAGATGGCTTGAGACAGGCGATAATATTTCAACTGAACGGCTTGAATTCAACAAATTCGGCTATGTGTCCGCAATATACGATGCAGAAGGATTAAAGCGGAGTCATAAATTTGACGGCGAAAATAGGATTATTGAGATAATAGAATCTGACGGATCAACATATCGGGCAGTAAGAAATGCTGATGGCAATATAATAGAGGCAAATTTACCGGGAAATTATGGCATTTATCGCTATCAATATGACGCTTTCGGCAACCTTTTAGAATCCATTGATCCTATCGGCGGTGTTGTTCGTTGGAAATACGACAGCGAAGGAAAGATAACCGAAATAATAAACGAAAAAGGCGAAGTCACAAGATACGAATATGGCGATGATGGGCTTATTGCCAGTCAAGAATATTTTGATGGCAGAAAAGAATTCTTTGAACGCGATTTAGCAGGTCAGATTATCGCAATTATAAATTCCAATGGGGATAAAACTGAATATAAACGGGATAAAATGGGATTGGTCACTGAACGCATTTTCCCCGATGGAAGCAAAGAAACTTATGAATATAACGAGATCGGTCTGCCTATAAGATTGGTCAATGACGTATCAGAAGTATCTTTTGAATATGATAGTTTAGGTAGAGTTTTATCTGACACTCAGAATAAAAGAAGGATAAATTATATTCGTGATAAGGCGGGGAATTTTATTCAACAACATTTTATTCAAGGTCCAGTTGGCGCTATTGATATGGAATATGATCTAAGGGGCAGATTTACAGCTATCAAAGACAAAGTCGGAATTATCCAAAGATTTGATTATGATCCATTAAATCGTATAAGCCAAAGGACTTTATCTGGCGATTCACAAGAACGTTTTGAATACAAGCAAAGACGAAGGGAAACTCGCCAAACAGTAATAGCCAAAGGAAATGTAATTATAGATAGGCGATATGAATATGATCAAATGGATAATATAATCTCTATTGACGATATTAATCGTGGAACAACGAGGTTTCAATATGATGGGAAAGAAAATCTGATCAAAGAATCCAGTTCTACCAGAGGGGAACGAAGTTATTTATACGATTTAAGGGGAAATCTCATATCAGATGGTATTAATAAATATATTTATGCCGATGGTGATAGACTTATATCAGATGGCAATAGAGAATATCAATATGATAAAAATGGCAATGTCTCAAAAATAATTGAAAGTGGCAAAGAAACTCTCTTTATCTATGATGGTGCTAATAGGCTTCGCGAGATCATCTATCCTGACGGCAAAACAGCAAAATATCAATATGATCCTATGGGTCGGAGGATTTCAAAAGAATTTGATGGTGTCAAAATTGAATATGTTTGGGCAGGCGATGATCTAAGTGCAGAAATTGTCAATGGCAAGGTTGCGCGTGAATATCTGATGATGGAGTTTCAGACGTTTGCGGTCTGGGAAGACGGAGTTTGGCATACACCTATACTTGATTTGACGTTTACTCCTTTGGAGTTCATCAATGATAAAGGCGAACTTTCTTGGATCGGCAATTATGACCCATTTAATAGGCTTTTATCCGAAGAAATCATATCAATAAGCAATAAATTACGATCCGCTGGCAGATATGCTGATGATGAATCTGGATTATATTATAATAGATTCAGATATTTCAATCCCAATATAAGCAGATATATGTCCGTTGACCCTCTTATACAAAGAGGGGAGATGGTCAACGCATATTGGGCAGGACCTAATCTCATAAATTGGATAGACCCTCTTGGGCTTGAATGTGGTCAACCTGCTTGTGGAAGCATCGGCGTAGATAGAGATGGTGTCTATACAGACCCACAAGGAAGAAGATATACAAGTGGAGTGCCTGAGGGACAAAAGTCCATATTATTAGACAGTGGAGCAAGTAGAAGCTTTCCTGCAAGAGTCCGTAGAGCGGTAAATCAGATCGGCGATAGATATGGTTGTTGGGAATGCGGATCAATGGACCCTGGAACGCAACCTACAAGTAGCTCTGGCAGACCCCGACGCCCTGCTGGTGCTGGACGTGATGAAGGCAGAGGAAATTGGATCGTTGATCACGATCCTCCAATTAGCCAAGGCGGTCCTCCTTACCGTGCAAGACCACATTGTTTAGCTTGTTCAAATAGGCAAGGTGGAAGTGCCTCGCACTCTTAAATAGTGGTTAAATAGGGTTTCTAACCTTAATAGCAATGAACAAAAAATATACAAAAACCGATATTCTAAAAGCTTTGGACGAATCTGCAAAAAAAGGGAAATTTCCTGTTTTAGATAATGAAAATGTCTATTTAGCAGACGCTCGCCTATCTGTCTTCTGTTCACAAGAACACTGGTTATTTGTATTTGAAATAGTTGGATATTCTGCCCCAGAAAACGAGTTTGTAGATCATATTTATTTAATTGGGAACTGTGTTGATCAAGGGGCAAAAATAGTTGAAAGAATATTCATAGAGGAGACAGATGATGACCCTGTTTGGGACCGTGAAGAGGGCGAATGGCTCGCAGATTGGCGAAATTGGGAGATAATGGTTAAAGGCAAAATCTACAAATTCAGACCAAGTCTTGATGAATATAAGGAAGCAGGCATAGAGATAGAAGATCCCAAAAGGAAAATCGGTTCATTGAGACAGGATATGCTTATCAGATTCCTATCATTTAAGCTTGGAGACAAGTTATTTTGCACAGAAGACGAATTATTTGATATTATCCCTAAAAATGATCTCAAAAAAGTCTTTTATTTCAAGGAATGGCAACATCCAGATATTAAAAACAACGAGAATCCAAGCGAAATACCATTTTTCATAAGTTTGACTTCTGCAATTGAAAGCGGAGATCGGTCAATTTCAGAAGAGGCAATTAAAAATCCAAATACGCACTGGTCAAATTGGATTGTTAAATGGTATTGATGAATGAA
>DTPJ01000768.1 GCA_011334435.1 Candidatus Poribacteria bacterium
TAGATTTGACGAAACGATATTTGGCATTGGCAGGTTACAATCCTCTTGATATGAGAAATACACCAATTATTACTACTGCACAACCAACAAGTGAAACTAATTTAAGTGGTTCTTTGAAGATAAGCCATGAAAGAATCACAACAGCAGCATATCCCAAACTTACCATTGGGTATGCGATACTGAGTTTAACTCTTGAAAGGACGATTAACCATGATAATGCACTTATACCAAATACAAAAAGCCCTAAAAGAACAAAAGGATTTATCAAAGCGGTTAATAATTTTGATGGGACAGACTCTATTCCGGATATTCTTCCGACCTTTATCATCCCATATTTAAGTAACATCTGACCTGTTGAAGCCAATGACACACTAAATAGTATTAACAGAACATCCTTCAATATCCCGTTCCTTTATTTGACGAAGCCTTTGTGAATTTCTAAGACTTCTAATTGGTTTTAATGATAAAGTCTGCGATTTGCTCTTTAATGTCCTCAATATCGGATTTTATCTTTGCGATGTCATTTTGCAACATTTTCAGTTCTTGCTTTGTTATAGCACGACGTCTAAAATGAAGATAACTGAAAATTATCGCTATAGGCATAACCGTCATTATGGTCAAAGAGCCAAATATAATAATCAACGCCGAATCCATATAACACCTCCAGCGAAAAATCTCAAAAAGCAACTGCCCTATAAAAGCGAAATGAGGATAAGCCCCGCTGCATATTTGCCTATCCTCATCTCTAAGCAAGGGTTGAAGTGAACCCATAGCAAAATTACTGCAAGGAAATTGCCAGTCTGGATAGGTTGTTACGAGACGAGTTTCAGTTTTTCGTCCTGATCTGCCATCATAAGGGCTTCCGTCAACTCGTCAAGTTCGCCGTTCATTATGGATTCTAACTTATATAGCGAAAGTCCTATTCTGTGATCTGTAACTCGGTTTTGTGGAAAATTATAAGTGCGTATTTTCTCGTTTCTATCGCCTGTTCCGATTTGGCTTCTTCTTTCTTCTGCCCTTTGTGATTCAAGTTCTCTTTGCTTTATATCCAATAATCTTGCACGTAAGACTTTTAAGGCTTTGGCTTTATTTTTATGCTGAGATTTTTCATCTTGACACGATACCACTATCCCCGATGGAATATGAGTAATGCGGACAGCGGAATCGGTTGTGTTTACGCTTTGTCCTCCTGGTCCTGATGAGCGGAAGGTATCTATCCTTAGATCATTTGGATCAATTTCAATATCAACTTCCTCTGCCTCTGGAAGCACTGCTACTGTAACAGCAGAGGTATGTATCCTGCCAGATGATTCGGTTATGGGGACTCGTTGGACTCTGTGGACGCCACTTTCATATTTAAGTTGTTTATAGACGTCTTTGCCTTCAACGCTGAAAATTATTTCCTTAAATCCACCAACACCTGTTGGATGAGAGCTTATAACGTCTATTTTCCAGCCTTTGTTAATAGCAAACTTGCTATACATTCTGAATAGGTCACCGACAAACAAAGTAGCCTCATCGCCTCCAGTTCCTGCCCTAATTTCAACGATTATATTCTTTCCCTCGTTGTCATCTTTTGGCAAAAGCATCAATTTCAGTTCTCGTTCAAGAGTTGCCTTTCTTTTTTCCATATCTTCAAGCTCTGCTCGGGCGATCTCTATAAGCTCTTCATCTTCTTCTGTGTCCAATAATTCCTGATTTCCTTTAATCTGATCAAGCAACCTTTGATACTCATTTATCAGTGATACTATTGGGACCAACTCGGAACGTTGCTTAGCGTATTGTTGAAATTTTGATGAGTTACTAACTATATTAGGATCAGATAATGCCTGTTCAAGCTCAAAATATTTTTTTTGAATAGTTTCTAACTTCTCTAACATATCCTATTTACTCACCGTGCTTTCGTTTTGGACTTGTAAATTTTCCATTTGCAAGACTTCTTTTAGTGAACGAATAGCCACTTGTATTTGATCTACTGTTGGCTCTTTTGTTGTCAAACGTTGTAACCAAAGACCAGGTGCTATGATTATCTTTGTGACTATATTGTCCTGTCTTTTTGAGGTAAATTTAATAAGTTCGTAAGAAATACCCGCTATCAAGGGGATCAAGACCAACCTTGATCCAATACGAACTAATACTGATTCTGGTTTACCAAATATGGAAAATACAAGTATGCTGATCACCATTACTGTCAGCAAGAAAGCAGTTCCGCATCTTGGGTGCAATGGACTATATTTGATTGCGTTTTCTTCTGTGAGTTCCTCTCCTGCCTCGTAAGTATGTATAGACTTATGCTCTGCACCGTGGTATTGAAACACACGTGCAATTTGCTTGCTTTGTGAGATCAAAATTATATAGAGGAAAAAAATTATCAGACGTATGACTCCGTCAACAATGTTGAACAGATAGCCTTTGTCTGATATAAGGTTTGCAAGCCTTTCAGGCAGTATGACGAATAGCCCTATTCCAAGCACAAGGCTAAATATAAACGTCATTGCCATAGCAAAATTGCCTATTTCTTTTGAGGATTTTTCTTTGCCCTCTTCCTCTACAGCAACATTAGCGGAGTATGAGAGGGCTTTTATACCAAGTGTTAAGGATTCAATTAGCACCGCTAATCCACGTATTATTGGGAGTTTAAATAGCGAAAATCTTTCTTTTAGCGGGATTAGCTCTTGGCGTAAAACTGTTATCTCTTGATTTGGTTTACGAACTGCGACTACGAATGATCTCGCACCTCGCATCATAACGCCTTCAATTACAGCTTGTCCGCCTATATCTCTTGTGCATGTGGATCGGTTTTCTTCCATTTTTCTAATTACGCTTCCTCAGATGTAGTTTCGGATTCGGTTAGATTATACTTCTGTCTGAATTTTTCCACACGTCCTGCTGTATCAACATATTTACGCTTTCCTGTAAAGAAGGGATGACATTTTGAACAGACTTCTACTCTTAACTCTTGGACTGTTGACATCGTTTTAAATTCTGCGCCACACGCACAGATTATCGTCGTTTCTTTGAATTCTGGGTGAATTTTAGGTTTCATAAGAGCATTTCTCCTTTTTATGCTTTCATTTTTACGCTTTCATTGATTCTAAAAATTCTTTATTGGTTTTTGTTTTTGACATTCGTTCCAATAAAAATTCCATTGCTTCGGGAAGGCTTTCTTGGGATAACACCTTCCGCAAAAGCCAAATTTTCCTTAACTCATCTTCACTGAGTAGCAGTTCCTCTCTACGAGTTTTGGATTGCTTAATATCTATTGTCGGAAAGATCAGTCTATCAAGTAGCGTTCTATCAAGACGCACTTCCATATTACCAGTGCCTTTAAGTTCCTCAAAGATTATATCATCCATTTTGCTACCAGTATCAATAAGTGCAGTAGCTATGATAGTTAGGCTACCGCCATTTTCAATATTTCTGCCAGCACCAAATATCTTTTTGGGTCGTATAAGTGAACGTGATTCAATACCACCAGTCATAACTCGTCCGCTATCGGGTGCAACTGCATTATGCGCCCTAGCAAGTCTTGTTATGCTATCAAGCAATATCATCACATCGTGACCATACTCCACTAACCTTTTGGCTTTCTCTATAACCATATCTGCAACTTCAATATGTCTCTCTGGTGGTTCGTCAAAAGTTGCGCTTATAACCTCTCCTTTTACTGATCTTTCTATGTCAGTAACTTCCTCGGGTCTTTCGTTTATAAGAAGGACAATCAATATTATTTCGGGGTGATTAGTCGTTACGCCTTTAGCTATCCGTTTAAGCAATTCCGTTTTTCCGCTATATGGTGGGGCGACTATTAGTCCTCGCTGTCCTTTTCCAATAGGTGTTATAAGGTCCATTATCCTTGTTGAATATTCGGTTGGATCATGTTCTAATTTTATCCTCTCTATTGGGTATATCGGAGTTAGGTTTTCAAATAATATTTTATCTTTTGCTGCCTCGGGATTTTCATAATTGACCGCTTCTATATGTAAAAGTGCGAAATAGTGTTCCTCTTTCTCTCCTGGTATGCCTTTTTTTGGCGGTCTGATAGTGCCTGAAACTATATGACCTTGACGTAGATCAAATTTTCGTATTTGAGAAGGCGATACATAAATATCATCATCGCCCTGAAGATAATTATATGCAGCAGAACGAAGAAATCCGTATCCGCCTTCGGGACGAATATCAAGCACTCCTTCTCCAAATATTAGACCATTTTCCGTTGCCTTTGCCTCGAGAATCTTAAAAATCAAATCATGTTTTTTTAGCCCACTGTAACCTGTAATGCCTAATTCTCGGGCAATATTGGTAAGTTCCGCAATTGTCATCTCTTTCAGTTCATCAATATTTAATTCATTTGCTTTAATTTGCTGCACAGTGCCATCTCCCATAGCAATTCGCTCCGTTTTTTAGTTAATTCCTCCATTTGTTCATATCGGTTTTGAGGTTATAAAATAACTATAAACATTAAAAGAAGCAGTTTATTTTAAGATTATAATTTTTAGGATAATAACTTGATATGATAGAAAACCCCAGCCTGATCGCATTCCGTTAAGTTCTAACGAAATAATCCAATCTCAAAGCTATTATAAACAATTCCATGCTTTTTAGTAAGTAGTCCTTAATTCAGAAAAGTTTCAAAACAATTCTAATAACTAAAAACTCCAAACTAACAAATAAGAACTTTTATGATAGGTTTTTTATCTGCAAAACGCTAGACTTCTTACCTCATAAAGAATGGAACTTCGTAGCTATTTAGGTAGGTGGTTCAACTTAAGGAATGTCAAAAGGACAATATAAATATAACACATTTTAATATCAGCCTTAAAAGACAGCTGATCATTGTTCCATAACCTTAAGAACCCTTATACTTTTTGGAAACCTATAAACGAAAGCATAAATTAGAAAGGATTTTTACCTTCTTTTTATATTTACCAGATAATTATTATAGAACACAAATGGATACTCGTCAAGTCTTTTTTTAACTTTTTCGCAAAAATTGAACAAAATATTGAAAAATTTGATGTAATATTTGTGTAATCTCAAATCTATTGACTAAATAAACTATTTAATGTCCGATCTTCGGGAAAATACCCTTGACTTTTCAATGTCTTTTGATATACTACTATTTAAGCAATTAAAAAATTAAACAGAGGTGTTGATTATGATACAGAATATTTATTTTGAAAATCGCTACTGTCCCGATTGCGGAAATGATATGTCGGTCATCTGTCCAACTTGCCATGGTTTAGGATATATTCAATCTTTGCCGTCATTTTCGGGATTTATAATAACTTCCTGTCTTCATACAAACGAGAGGGGCGAATACTGCTCAAAATGCGGATCAAAGATTCAACAAGACCCTATGGTAAATACTTGTGGAACTTGTATGGGCAAGGGTTGGGTTATCTCACAATATCACTACTGCCTTAAAAAAGTTACGATTATACCAAGACCAAACTCATAAACAGTCCAAGCGTTAGTTTATATTAAAATTAATAGATGAGTTATAGTAGCATAAAAAAAAGAATATTTGATGTCCTTCAAGGAAATCACGAAGGCGGTATAATAGGTAGGATTATAGAGATTTTTATAATTTCTATCATATTTCTCAATGTGATTGCAGTTATTATAGAAACTGTTGAGTCTATATATAATAGAAATCCAAATCTCTTCCATCGTTTTGAGTTATTCTCTGTCATTGTATTCACTGTTGAATATGTTTTTAGATTGTGGAGTTGCACAAGCCGAGAGAAATATAAAAATCCCATCAAAGGCAGAATTAGATTTGCTTTGACGCCTCTTGTCATTATTGATCTATTAAGTTTCTTGCCATTTTATCTTCCTATGCTTATA
>DTPJ01000389.1 GCA_011334435.1 Candidatus Poribacteria bacterium
AGAGGGATATTGCCCCATCTTGCACAAGAGGATATAAAAGATAGAGTTATTATGACCGCTGTCTGTGACCCTGTCCCAGGACGAGCAAAAGCAGCATCAGAAAAATTTAATATTCCTTATGCTTATGAGAGTTATGAGGAGCTTTTGGATTCGGGAAATGTTGATGCTGTAACTTTGGCTTCTCCGATCGGTTTACATTATGAGCAGGGAAAGATGGCTATTCAACGAGGAATCCATGTCCACTTTAATAAGACGATGACGACAACCGTAGATGAGGCAGATGAACTTATAGAGTTAGCCAAGCAGAAAAATGTCAAATTAGTCGCATGCCCCGGACAAATGCTAAGACCGCTTTATCAAGAGATGAAACGTTTAGTTTTAGATGGTGCTTTGGGAACTTTGACTTGGTCAGCAACTGGCGCTGCTTTTGGGCAATATCACGAAAGAGAATCTGTAAGACAAGGCGATGATGTGTTGACTAACATCAATCCAGCATGGTATTTTCGCCGACCAGGTGGAGGTCCTCTTTATGATATGACTGTCTACGGACTACACGCATTAACAGGCATTTTAGGACCTGCCAAACGCGTAACCGCATTCTCAGGGATAAGAATACATGAGCGCGAGTTCAGAGGAGAGAAACTTCCGACTGATATGGACGATAATACGTTTATGGTATTAGATTTTGGCGACTCATTATTCGCTTTTGTCTATGGTTCTGCATCAGGAGCTTTACCAGATACTTGGAGTCCAATAATCTTCGGAACTAAGGGCGTTATAAGCGGAAAAAATCTTAATGGCAAGCCGATAGACTATCCGGGGCGAGAGATAGCAGAAAAAGAAGGCGAGCTTGCCCTGCTTCCACATGTAATAGGTCCACATCGCAAGATTCAAGAAGCACATGTATTTGAGGATATAATGCAGATGGTAGATTGGATACTTTATGACAAACCTACCATCGTTACAGCAGAACATGCCCGTCATGTCATTGAAATATTTGACTGTGCTTATCGTTCTGCACAAACAGGACAAGCCCAAGTTTTAAGGACGACGTTTAAATATCCTTAATTATTATTTCATAACATCTTTTTCTACATCAGCAAGATAGACTCTCTCACCGCCGAGCCTTGCTGAGCGATGGACTGCTGCTTCAAACAATAACTCGTTCCATGCAGCTTCGCCATCTGCGGGGAAAGGTTCATTCGCTATCATCGCCTTTATAACTGCATCAGCCATCCTCGCGAATGATTCGCCATATTCCTGTCTTCCTTCTTCCACTACCCAACGTTCTTCAAGCTCAGCGCTATATGATTTATGTCTTCGGTAAGAGCCTTCAAGCCCTTTTGCTTCTGCATAGCATTTGTCGCCGACGATCATAATGCAGATCGGTCCGTCGTCCCAGCCCCATGAATCAGCGCCAGTGAGTTCGCCATCTACGCCGTTTGCCCATTTCATATGGATTAGACGATGCCATCCACCCGGCTTGTTTGGATCGCCAAGGACGCTTACCCATTCAGGCAATCCCATTGTCCATAATATCTGATCTATAATGTGCGACCAGCAGGCAAAATGCGCTCTTGCACGGACAAATTGAATCTGACCGAGTTTCCCGCTAACCGCATCATCGTGAAGCATTTTGAAGTGACGGAAGAACCTATAATTATAGTCAATGCCGAACTTGACGCCTGACTTACGCCATTCCTTTATAGCAGGAGCAGCTATTTCCGCATCACTTTCTTTTACTCGGTGTTGTCCTTCAAGCCCACACAACGGCTTTTCTGTGAATACGTTTCTACCAGCAGCGATTATCTGTCTTAACGGCGGAATACGTCTTGTCTCATTTGTTATTAAAAGCACTAATTCCGCATCACAATTGGCTAAAAGCTCATCTATTGATGGGTATCCCGGGACTTTGAATTCTTCTTTTGCCTTAGCAAGCAAATCAGGAACCATATCGCAAACTGCGACGACTTGCGCATCTGGATGATTATTGAAGTTCCTTCCGTGCATTATGCCCATACCTGCACCGCTTACAAGCGCACATTTAACCATGATCTATCTCCTTTTTTCCTTTGTTATTATTAAAATCAGCTTTTCCAGTGATATTGAAACGCCCAAAATTTAACATAATTAATGATCATTGTCAATAACGATCCTTCTAACTTTCATGCTTTTTCCTTAATTGTTCAAACCATTGGTGCATTTCTTGCTCTCTTTGCTTTAATTCAGGAGGAACTTCTGTTGAGACCGCCAATTTTGCGGTTGCTCCTCCGTCAACGGTGATGTTTATGCCAGTTACAAATCTTGATTCGTCAGATGCAAGATATACTGCACAATATCCGATGTCCTCAGGCGTCCCAGCGATAGGCAAAGGTTGTGCATGTTTCTGTCGCTCATAAGGAAGATCGCCAAATTTTTGTTTATATTCCTCTACATATTCTTTGCCAAATCTTTTGGCGATCATCTCTTCTGGTTCACGGACAAAGATTGATCCGGGCGATATTGAGTTAATTCTTATCATATAAGGGGCAAGCTCAACAGCTAGGGCTCTTGTCCCTGCAACAATACCGCCTTTGCTTGCAGCGTAAACTGACCCTCTATTCCACGAGTTCCAAGCATGAACAGATGCTATGTTGATTATAGACCCTCCGCCAATCTTTTTCATCTCAGGGACAGCATAATGTATTCCCATAAATAAACCTTTTAGGTTTGTTGCCATTAATCTATCATAACCTTCTTCCATTTTCTCGTCTTCAATAGCGTATCCAAACCAACCGATGCCAGCGTTGTTGACAAGGACATCTAATTTGCCATATTTTTCTACGGTGAAGTCAACCATCTTTTTAACATCGCTTGATTGCGAGACATCGGTTACAATGGAAGAAGCAATGCCTCCCATAGATTCTATTTCTTTGAGCGTTCTATCCAATTGCTCAACTGTCCGAGATGCGATGACAACTTTTGCTCCCTCTTTTGCAAAGACCTTTGCTATCCCTCTGCCAATGCCACGTCCTCCGCCTGTGACTATCGCCACTTTACCTTCTAACCTCATATTTTCATAACTCCATTTTTTAGAAAAGCCCAAATTTTAATAGGTAGGCAACTTTGAAAAAGAAAATCCTTTCTGTTTTCATTCCTACCTCTTTATCATCTGTATAGACCAAAAAGAGATTGCTTTCGGGTTGAAATTCCCAAGAATATATTGCAAAGATATATCTTTTTCCTTCCCTTGTCAGTTCAATTTTGCTACCGATGGACATTTGCTGGTTGAATTGATAGCTGGCGCCAAAACGTCTATTAAGCATAAGTGGATCGCCTTTTCTATCTAATCTGTCCATACCTGCTTCTAATCTTAGTTGTTGAAATGGTTTGATATTAATTCCTAATCCGTTAAAAAGCGTCTTTTTCCCTTCTTGTTTTCCGATCATAGTTGGACACATTATAGAGACCCATTTTGGCGGAAAAAATCCCGTAAAAAAGAAAACAGTCCTATCGGTATATATTATATTCGGATCAAAATCATCAGTCCTTTGATACCATTCTGGACCTACTGACATAAAGAAGTGATAAATATCTGCTCTAAGCTCAATACGTCTGCTTTCATTAGTCTTTATTCCGTCATGATTTTCAAGCCTTTCGTAACTCGCTTCTCCTTCCACCATCTTAAATATTTTCGCATCTCGCCTATATTCGTATCCAATAGACGCATTACCACCTCTGCGATCTGTGCGTGGAATATAGCCAGACTCAACTTCAAAGTTTCTTCCTATGTCACCGCCTCCGATCTCAAAGGATAATGATCTTGTGCGTCGTTTTAAGCTGAAAATAAATGCGTCATCATCTTTGTTTGGAAACCAACTTTTTGTATATTGAGCGATAAATCTTCCATCTAATGGCAGTGGTATATTAAAGTCAACACCACCTACACGGTTATAACCTTCCTCTTTTTGTTTATTGATCGCCATTACTCCAACACTGGCATTTGAGCCAATATCGGTTTGAGTTCGGAAGACAAGATAATTATTATCGGTTTCATCTTTGGTAGTATCATCGCCTTCTTTTACGTCATTTGATTGGCAATCAACAAGAGCAAAATTAAAACCTCCTAATTTCCCGACCGCTTTAGCGCCAAACATTAGATCGTTTATCCCTACACGACGTGTATAGAACAATTCCATCGGCATTTGAAATAATTCCATGCCCTCTTGGAAGAATGGTCTTTTTTCAGTCAATCTTTCCTCAACATCTTTCAAATTGATCCTTTCAGGATCAGCTTCTATCTGTCCGAAATCAGGGTTTATTGTGAAATCAGCGGTTATCGTTGATGACGGGTATCTAATGTCAACGCCAATATCAGGTTTTGTCTCGTATTCTGGAGCGATCTTTGGTTTAATGGTGGCATAGGGCTTGAATTCTACTTTTTGGCTGGTATCAATATCTTTTAGAGACAGCCCGTCAAGATGACCGAATTTTGAGACAGCTAATTGTCTATCGCCAACGTCTGCCCATGTATCCTGTTCATCAAATTGCATATTTCCACGCCAGAAATTGATGCCCCACACGCCGTCACAATTTTTATTAAATCTAAGCTCTGAAAAACAGATAGCCATTTCTGCTATCCAAGAATTGCTATTCTTTGATGTTTTGGCTTCCCATGCACAGTCCCAAGCTTTTGAAGGGTCATCCATCGGACCGCCTCCTCCGCCTATACTTCCTTCATTTGCAACTCTTCGGTCGGATTGCGTCCCTATGCAATTGACTGCAAAACCATAACAATTTCTGTGATCATGATATGTATCAAGGAAAACCTCTACATAATCATCATGGAAAAATCCAGAATCACGCTTTGTTTGAGAGGCAAAGACTTTGTTAGGATCGTCTTTAAAACATTCAACACCGACGTATAATTTTTTCTCATCATAGACGATATAGACTTTTGTATCCTCTTTCGGCTTCTCACCATAGGTAGGTCTAACCTGAATAAAACCTTGTGTCACGCCTGCTTTTTTCCAACATTCGTCGTCCAACTTGCCATCTATTTTCGGTGATAGGCTTTTGTCTATCTTAACTGCATGAATAACCTTTTCATCTGCTTTGGAGATAGGAACAATAATTAATAATAGGGACAGAATACATAAAAAACACCTGATAACAAATAGCATATATCATCCTCCTTAAAATTGGTAGTTGACTTAATACGAAAATTATAACACGATGGAATATCCATGTCCATAGTATAACCTGAGTATATAAAACCTATTTTTTTGAGTCAACAGAAAATGGACGGAGAATTATTTTTTATGGGAAGAATTTCCAAATGCCAAGTTGGGTAAGCGTAAAAGAAACAACGAAGATTTGCTACTTGATAAACCAGACTATGAGGGGTTTTCAAATGGGTCGCCTTTGTCTTGACCACCAGTTATAGCGCGTAAAAACTTTACTTCTTTATGACTCTTACCATGCACCACTATATCATTTATATCATCTGACATACCATCAAATATAAACTTGCATGTAAAAACAAACAATACCGATTCATAAGATGAGAGTTCCTCAAATGCTTTAGAACACACCAGTAGTATATTAGTTATGTGCTTTTCCACTGACGCACCACTTGAACTATTAAGATCAAGCATTATCTTATCAATACCACTCATTATTTACTCCTTCACTATCTGTTGTCTCACTATCTAATTCCCCAGTATCTGATTTTTTACTCTGTGCCAATGCAATATAAACATAGCGCGTAGCAAGCTCAGTTTCAACACCCTTGATAACGGGCCTACCTCTGAGACCGATAGTCACTGAGGCTTATTTTTGGAACATAAAGTTTCAACACCCTTGAT
>DTPJ01000803.1 GCA_011334435.1 Candidatus Poribacteria bacterium
CAACTTATAAACTCACCGTTAATGGCAAAACTATTGCAGATATTCCTGCTGAAGTTGATTCCAAAAGAGAGAGCTATGTTATGTTGATGCCAAAAGAAAAGGGAAAAGACTCTGCTAAAAATGGCGAAATCAAGGGCATTAAGAAGGTTGTTAAAATTGGCGATCAAAACGAATCAGATGTTGAAATTTTGGAAGGTTTAGATGTAGGAGATAAAGTTATCATTCAAATTGAACAACCAGAATCAGGTCAGCAAAATAGACAGGATAATCAACAAAGACGGAGATAATGAAGCAAAAATGAACCTTTTGGAAAGCATAGTTTCGGGAATTCAAGTTTTATTCAGCCATAAAATGCGAACACTTTTAACTCTGTTAGGTGTTTTGATCGGCGTAGCAGCAGTTATAGGCATGATCTCCATCGGTGACGGTGCTAAGACGATCATCTTGGAAGATTCAGAGAAGATCGGTGGGGCAACGATGATCCGCTTCCGACGAGCAGGCTATATTATGAGAAATAACCGATGGGTTCGCAACGACAGCAAAGAAAACTTTGTCTATGAAGATGCCTTAGCAATAGAGGAACAATGTCCATCAGTTAGGCATGTTATGCCATCAATCAGTCAACGTCGTGATGTCCGAATTACCGCAGGATCAGGTCTGAATATGAAGGAAATGTATGCAGGCTATCAAGGTGTGACGCCAAATTTCAGAAAAGCGATGAAATGGGATGTCCAAACTGGACGATTTATAACCGATGCAGATATAGAATATGCGACTTCTGTCTGTGTTATAGGTCAAGGCGTTGTTGATGAGTTATTTCCCGATGAAGACCCTATCGGTTCTGAAATAAGCATTCAGAATAAACGATTTACAGTAATTGGCATTATGGAAGTCCGAGGGAGAAGTTTAAGATATGGTTTCAATTTAGACGATAATGTTTATATCCCACTAACAACAGTTCAACAACGGTTCACTGGCAACAACTATGTCAATGAGATTGCTGTTCAAGCCAAAGATATACAGCATGTGCCTAATGCAATAGCAGAAGCTACTGCGGTCTTAAAATCAAGACATAAAAATCAGGAATTTTTTGATACTCGTGACGTTGCAAGCGGATTAGATTTTGTCTTGAAAATCAACAAAATAATTAAAATACTACTAACGGGTGTCGCAGGATTTTCATTGATGATCGGCGGTATTGGAATTATGAACATAATGCTTGTCTCTGTCGCGGAAAGAACAAGGGAAATAGGGCTTCGCAAGGCGATAGGTGCTAGACCTATTGATATTATGATACAATTTTTAATAGAAGCGATCCTTCTTTGTGCATTCGGCGGACTGCTTGGGTTATTTGTCGGATTTCTCTTTGGATCAGGGGTTGCGTGGATAGTCACAAGTTTTATTACAAAGACGATTAGTTGGCCTTCAAAATTGCCTCTATTTTGGGCGATAGTTTCAATCTTATTCTCTGGATTTATCGGCGTATTTTTTGGGCTATATCCTGCCCTTCGTGCAGCTCGTTTAGCCCCAGTAGAATCGCTTAGAATGGAGTAGATAAATGTCGTTTTTAGATGGTTTGATCATTGGTTTTACTGGTTTACGTAAACATCCAATGCGCGCTTTTCTCACCACATTAGGCATCGTAATTGGTATTGGTGCGGTTGTTAGCGTCATCGCAATCGGAGACGGTGCACGTATACTTACATTAACAGAAATTCAGCAAACGGGCGGGACTAATATAATAGAAATCTATCGCAATCAATGGGCAAGAAGTAGCCGTGGTGGGACACTTGCTCAAACTGCAAGAGAAGCTGTTCGTTCTCGTCGCTGGCAATATAATCGTGCAGAGGATTTAGAATATTCAGATGCAATAGCAATAGAGGAAGGCTCTAATTATGTTATCCAAGCGGTAGCAGAAGTGGAATCTGATGACGTCAATGCCACTTTCAGCGGTAATTCAAAAAATTGTCGTGTTGTAGGTGCTTCATCTGGTTATCAGCAATCGCATAACTGGTTTGTCTCCACTGGGCGTTTCCTTAGCGACAAAGAGATAGAAGAAGGGGCGTTAGTTGCGGTAATTGGGTCAAAATTGGCTAATGACCTTTTCGGTGAGGAAGACGCAATTGGGCAGATGATCCGCGCTCAACGGTTTAGACAACGTTGGGGTGATTCATTTGATATTCGCCTTGTAATTATTGGAATAATGCAGACCAAAGGCGATGCAGGGGCAACAGAGGGTTGGGATGATTCTGTTATTATACCGCTTACGACATTTCAACAGCGGATAACAGGCAAAAAGGCGGTTGCTCGCATTCGTGCAACAGTTACAGACGTCCAATATTTAGATCAGGCGGCAATGGATATTGAATATGTTTTAAGTCGTCAGCATCCCGGACAAGGCAATCAATACGAGATTTGGATGGCTACGGAAGAATTAGCAACAGCAGAAAGGGTTGGATTAATTATGAAGTTAATGCTTGGAGGGATCGCTAGTATTGCACTTATTGTTGCGGGCATCGGAATAATGAACATCATGCTGATCTCTGTCACTGAGCGAACAAAAGAGATCGGACTCAGAAAGGCTATTGGTGCAAAAAATCGTGATATTTTATACCAATTCCTCGTTGAGTCCGCTACGCTCAGTTTAGGCGGTGGCATATTAGGGATATTCTTTGGATTTTATCTTGGACGGACAGTTGCAAATCTTATATCTAAATTTGTTTGGGAAGATACGCAATGGCCTGTTGTTTTTTCGCCTACATCTGCGATTATAGCATTTGCGGTGGCGGCAGTAGTTGGCATATTCTTTGGACTTTATCCAGCAAGAAAGGCTTCTCTTTTAAGCCCTATTGAGGCACTCAGGCGCGAAGCGTAACTGAAAGGACAACAATGTTAATAGAGGCTCATGATTTAAGAAAAGTTTACCAAATGGGTGGTATTGAAGTTCATGCCCTAAGAGGCGTAACCCTTGAAGTTGAAAAAGGCGATTTTGTGGCAATTATGGGACCTTCTGGATCAGGCAAATCTTCGCTTATGGATATTTTAGGTTGCCTATCCAGACCAACCAGTGGATCATATAAATTAGACGGCGAAGAGGTAGCAAAGCTATCTGAAAATCGGCTCGCTGCTATTAGAAATCAAAAGATCGGGTTCATATTTCAAGCATACAATTTGCTTCCGAGAACAAGTGCTTTGCACAACGTAGAACTTCCGATGATCTATGCGAAAGTCCCGAGACGAGAACGACGACGTAGAGCGATTGAAGCATTAGAGGCAGTCGGATTAGCAGACAGAATACATCATAAGCCTAATGAAATGTCTGGCGGACAACAACAAAGGGTTGCTATTGCCAGAGCGCTTGTGAACAATCCCTCTATCATCTTTGCAGATGAGCCAACGGGTAACCTTGACACAAAGTCCAGTGAAGAAATAATGGGGGTTTTTCGTCAACTAAACGAAAATGGCAATACTATCTTAATGGTTACGCATGAAAACGACATCGCTGCATATTCAAAACGTATCATTAGGCTTCGTGACGGTTTGATAGAGTCAGATGAGCGAATTGCGTAGTGTTTTTCACAAAAAAATCAATTCGGTTTATCAATAAGTTATTTAACAAAAAATGTCAGGAGATCAAAAAATGTCTTTGCTCTCAGAAGAGTTGATAAATCTTAAACAGGATTTGCCAGAGGAAATTGAAAGAGAATTCAACAAAATAGCTTATGATGGAGAAGAGCTTTATTTAGCAGTTTCCAGTGATATGAACTTGGACGGCAATTTTGAGGATTGCTGGCTTTTAGCAACTAAGGCGGACAAACTTCTGATCCTTGACAAAGGCGAAATCGTTGAACAAGGAACACATAACGAATTGCTTGAAAATAATGGTCTCTATAAACGATTAGTGGATATGCAATCTCAGTTATCTAAGGTTATTGCGGTATAAATATTAATATGGAGGATAAAATTTAGTATGATGACGAAAATAACATGTATAATTCTAATTACAATAACGATTATCTGCTTCTCTTTAACTTGCTATTCTATTGATTTGCCCTATATCTCATTTGGTGAAAGGAAAAATGAGTCTCAAATGAGAACTGATGAGAAAAACACAGATAGAAAGTCGTTTGAATCTAATAAACCCTCCATAGACCTCTCAAAACCATTGACATTAAAGCAGTGCATCAATATTGCATTAAAAGAATCGCCTACTATGAAAGTCGCAAATATTGACCTCACAGAACAAGAAATGAGCATTCAAGATGCCAAAAGCAACTATTATCCCGAGGTAGGCGTAAGTGGAAGATATATGTTCTCCGATAAGATAGATTTCGGCTGGGAGAAGGAAAATTATTATTCTTCTCTTGATGCCAGTTATTTGATCTGGGATCACGGTCAGAGAAAAAGCACACTTAAACAAGCAGAGGCGAGAAAACAAGCTGAATATAGCCGTTATCAAAGGACAGCACAATCTCTGATTTTCAACGTCATCAGGGCATATTATGGTCTGCTTGAAGCGGAAAAGATAATATCTGTTGATGAGCAAGTGCTTGATATATCAAAGCATAACGTAGAAAAAGTGCAGGCATTTGTAGAGAAAGGATTATCAATAGAGGCAGACCTTGCAACTGCTAGGGTTCAACAGGCAAACAATGAATTGACTTTGATTAACGACCTAAATAGCCTTAACATTGCAAGAGCTAATCTCGCTGTCATTTTAGGATTAGACCCAGAGACGCAGATCCAAGTCATAGATGATCCTGATTATGAAGTATATGTAAAGACAGGGCTTATTGAGACAGAAGAGATATTAGCTGAGGATATGAAAGCACAATCTATGAAGTCAAGACCTGAATTAGCTGAACTAAACGCAAATATGACGGTTTTGGAGCTTGCCGCTGAACTTGCAAAATTAGAAAGATGGCCCAAGTTATATGCTGATACACATTATGGGATCGCATTATCCGATTACCTTAGAGAAAGAGAATCAATTAATAAATATAGGACTTGGGACGTAATGGCTAGGTTGACTTATCCGTTGTATGATGCGGGACGTTCAAAAAGGATGGTCCAGAAAGCGGAATTAGCACTCAAAAAGATAGATGAAAATAAAACCGAGCTTGAACAAAGCATAGCACTTGAAGTCCGCCAAGCATATCTTGACTTTGAAAGAGCGAAAAAATCGTTAGAAATATCTGCGGTTCAAGTTGAGGACGCCAAAATGAGCTTAGAAGTGACACAGGGCAGATATGATCTAAATGACGCCACATTGATTGAACTTTTAGATATTCAATCCAGATATGCAAGGGCATTAACAAATCGCGTTAGAGCCTTTTATGATTATAAAATAGCCCGAAGAGCATTAGAAAAGGCAATGGGGATTTTACAATAGCTGTTCATCAAAAACTTTATTCTATAATCTATCCTCTATAAATATGAGTGGAGACCTGACAATAGGAAATTAACGCCAATAAATGTGAACAAGACAGCGATAAATCCGATTATTGATGCTATTGCAGATGATCTCCCCTTCCATTTAGCAAATATTCTCAAATGAAGATATATTGCATATATGAACCAAGTGATCAATGCCCAAGTTTCCTTTGGGTCCCACGACCAATATGATCCCCATGCGGTATTAGCCCAGATTGATCCCGAAACTATCCCAATTGTTAAGAATGGAAATCCTATACTTATAGCCTTATAGCCAATAATATCTAATTTATCTTTCTGCAAGATGTCTCCTGGATTATTACTTCGCTTTAACATATAAACCACACCGACCAAGAATGAAATTGCAAAGCAAGCATAAGATATGAAGCAGGTTGATATATGGAACTCTA
>DTPJ01000310.1 GCA_011334435.1 Candidatus Poribacteria bacterium
AGATCTCTTGACAATTAAAGACGTGGATTGTTACACCTCTTCCTCTTGTGATAAATCCGACTATGTTATCTCCGGGTATAGGATTGCAACACTTAGCAAATCGGACAAACGGGTCACCTACTCCTCCAACTTTCACCCCGCTTACAGGATGACGGATTTTTGACTTGTCTAATTCTATTTCCGCTTCTTCTTCTTGTGTCTCAGGAGCAAGAAGGTTGACTACATGTTGTTCAGAGATTTTTCCAAACCCGATACTTGCTAATAATTCATCTGTGCTTGGCAGGTTTAATTGCTTGGCAACTTCAAGCAATTCATCAGACTTAGCTAATCCTTTGATATTTAATCTTCTTGCTTGCATTTCAGATTGGAGTAAATCCAATCCTAACTTAATGCTTTCTGCACGTTCTTCTTCCTTTATCCAGTGACGTATTTTGCTTCTTGCCCTTGATGATTTTGCGTATTTAAGCCAATCTCTGCTCGGTTTTGCCCCCGACCTTGTGATTATCTCAACTCTATCTCCGCTTTTCAGTTCATACTTCAAGGGAACTGTCTGGTTATTTACTCTTGCACCAACGGTTTGGTATCCGACCTCAGTATGAATACTAAAAGCGAAATCAATAGGTGTTGCACCTTGTGGGAGGACTTTTACATCGCCTTTTGGAGTGAAAACATAAACTTCTTCTGGAAAAAGCTCCGATCTTACAGACTCCATAAAAAGTCTTGGATCTCTAAGATACTGCATATCTTCCACAATTCGCCTTAACCAAGAGAATCTTCTATCATCGTCTGAAAATTGCCCGCCTTCTTTATATTTCCAATGTGCTGCAATGCCGTATTCTGCGTTAATGTGCATCTCAAAGGTTCTAATCTGTATCTCAACAGGTCTGCCCCCAGGACCGATGACCGTTGTATGCAATGATTGATAGCCATTGCTTTTTGGCATCGCTATAAAATCCTTTATTCTACCTGGCACTGGCACCCATTTTGAATGTATTACTCCAAGACTTGTATAACAATCATTTTCAGAGGCAACTAAAACCCTAAAAGCAAATAGATCGTATATATTCTCAAAAGGCAATCCTCTTGTTCTCATCTTTTGGCTTATACCGTATATATCTTTAAGTCTGCCCTCAACTTCTGACTGTATATCCGCCTCAAATAGGATTTTTTTCAATAACTGCGAAAATTCCTCTATTTGATTGCCCCTCTCTTTTATCTCCTGTTCCACAAGTTGACGGATCTCATTATAAGTTTCGTTGTCCAGATACATAAATGCCAAGTCTTTAAGCTCAGAGCTTAGCTTTGCCATTCCTAACCTTAAGGCAAGTTGTGCATATATTTCAAGTGTCTCTTGTGCGATCCTACGTTGAGAATCTGGCTTTAAATATTGCAATGTCCGCATATTATGAAGCCTATCGGCAAGCTTTATTAAGATAACTCGCACATCTTTTGATATTGCAAGGATCATTTTCCGAAGGTTTTCTGCTTGCTTTTCTATGTCCTTGAATGAGATCATGTTTATCTTTGTGACGCCCTCAACCATCTGAGTTATCTCTGGACCGAAAATAGCTGATAATTCCGCTGATGATGTATCTGTATCTTCAAGCACGTCATGCAACAACCCACCGATTATAGTTTTTGAGTCCATTCGCCACGAAGCTAATATCCTTGCGGTCTCTCTACAATGGACAAAATATGGCTCTCCTGATTTACGTAACTGGTGACTATGTTTTATTTGACTAAAATTATATGCTTTTTGCACCAGTGAAAGATCAGACGTATCGTCATAAGCTCTGATCTCATCAATCAGCCATTCAGAATCAAGTTCCGTTATTGGTTGTGCTAAGCTCATACTGATTCTTCCATCACGCTTTCTGTGGCGTTCTTTGTGAGATCAATTTCATCGTCCAATTCAGCAGAAATCCTCTCAAAAAACTCCTGTTTTTTAATCAAAATAGAAGGCAAGCTAAGCATATCAAGTGAAGTTGCGTCAATCCTTGCCGATATTCCGTTTAACACAGCATCGCACGTCCTAATCCTTGCTTTTGCTTTCATATAGTTATCGCGTTTATTCCTTAGTTGCCTCAGATGATACTCCAAAGCACTTTTGGTCTCTTGATCGGTCTCTTGTCTTATCTTTTCTTCGCATTCTGCTTGTTCCCTTTCTAACTTTGACGGGTCTATGTCTTTTATATAATCTGATAAATTCTGCTTTAACTCTAACAATAGAAGAGCCTGTCTGACAAGTTCATCAAGTCTTGGCAAAACCCCAGACGCAATATCCCTTATTGAAGGATCATTCTCTTGATTTATCGCCCTTCTCAGTTTATCTTCGCTTTTTGCTATTTCAATCGCCTTTTTTCGCAGTTCTGGACTTAATTTGACTTTGATCCCACCGATAAAACCGTTGATCCTCAAATTTCTACGGATTGAGCTTACCTGACTACTTATATCAGACCACCATAAAATAGCCATAAAAACAGCAGAAATATAAAGACCAACAGCGATACTTAATATTACATATTTCATATAGACTTTAGCGGATTTTTGCCTTTCTGCCTCTATCTTCCCCTTCTCATAACCTTCATTATAACTGATCTGTATAGCTTTCTCAAATTCCTTTATTGCCTCATCGGTCATTCCCTCTTTTGAATAGGATATTGCTTGCTTTTTGTGCAGTTCAACGGTGCTTTCATTGGCAGAAGCTATTGGATATGAATAGAATAATATTATTGCAGTGAAAATTATGAAGAAATTACAAATAAATAACATTTTTAACATTTAAATGCACCCCCAAACCATATTTTTTATATTATAACTCTCCGAACAAAGCTTTTGCAAGAGCTTTTTTCATCGTCTCAATAGGTGGCTGAAACCCTGTCCATAGCTTAAACGATATTGCCCCTTGATGAACCAGCATTCCCATCCCTCCGATAGCCTTCAATCCTCTTTCTTTTGCTGATTTAAGGAGTTTTGTCTCTGGTGGAGTATAAACTATATCGCACACTATACTTTTAGGACTTAACCAATCTGGATTAATCGGTAGTTCAGCATTTAAGTCCATACCAGATGTCACTGTGCTTACAAGAAGATCACATTCAGTGATATAATCACTCAACTTTTTGTCGTCTAACGAAATTCCTGTAATTGATATGCCTGTCTTTTCTCCAAGATCGCAAGCGAGATCAACAGCTTTTTGGAAAGTCCTATTAGCGATAATTATACTGCCAACCTTATCAAGTGCCAAACCAACGACTATTGCCCTTGCCCCTCCACCTGCACCAAGCACAACGACATTCATACCTTTTAGGTTATTTATGCCATTTTCATATAGAGAATAAATAAAGCCTTTTGCATCAGTATTATGTCCCTCTACAAAGCCATCTTTGAAGACCATTGTATTAACTGCACCTATAAGTTTAGCTTCTTCGGAGAGGCTATCCATCAAAGGAATAGCAGATTGTTTGTGCGGAAGCGTTATGTTTATGCCAACTACACCTATGGCTTTAAAGCCCTCTATGGCTGATCTCAGGTCACTTGGTTTGACATGGAACGGGACATATACATAGTCCAATCCCATTTCTTTAATTGCAGAGTTGTGCATTTGAGGCGATCGTGAATGCTCAACTGGATCGCCTATAACTCCGAGTATCTTAGTATGTCCTGTGATATTCATTTTATCTCCGAAAGACGCCATTTGACACGTCAAAAAAGCTGTCAATGACGCTATTCTCATTGTTTGTTGAGTTTTTTTTGTCTAATTCAGCAATTTGACGTATTACAGCGACCTCATCACAATCGGGAAATTTAATGCAATTCACACATGCAACCCATACCTTATGGGGCAATTGAGATTTATCTATTCTCTGAAATCCTTTTTTCTCAAAAAATTCAGGTTTATATGTCAAAGCAAATACTTTTTTTATTGCAAGTTTAAGAGCATCATCAATACAGGCGTTGAGTAAAACAGTTCCTATACCTTTTCCTTGATATTCCTCTGTAACTGCCAGTGATCTTATCTCTGCTAAATCAACCCAAGTTACATGCAAAGCACAGCATCCTATTACTTCGCCATTATCCTCGTATATGAAAAAATCCCTTATATTATCACATATATCGCCAATTGATCTCGGCAACATCTCGCCTTTTTCTGCATAGCTGTTCACAAGTTTTTGAATAAAACTGACGTCATTTAGTGTAGCTTTTCTTATCAATCTTTTGTAATCTCCTCTTTCTTTAATAACTTTTCCCAATCAGAGTCAACTTTTGCCTGTATAGCATTGATAATCTCATCTGAGAGATGTCTAAATCGTCCCTGCATCTCCAAATATTCTCTAACAGGTTTTTTCTTCGGTTTTCTGCTTATCGTATACTTTCCGTTTTCCACTTCATAGAGCGGGAAAATGTATGTTTCAACTGCGAGACGAGCCATCTTTATCGTCTGACTCGTTGGAAAACGCCATCCGGGAGAACACGGAGCAAGTATATGAATAAATTTTGACCCCTTTATATTTTTAGCTTTCGTCACTTTTCTGATGAGGTCTTCTGGATAGGCGATGCTGGCAGTAGCAGTATAAGGTATGCCATGAGCAACCATAATCTCAACTATGTTCTTTTTGTGTCCACTCTCAAATGATTCAACAGGAGTTGTAGTTGTCCAAGCCCCATAAGGCGTTGATGAACTACGTTGTATGCCTGTGTTATGGACTACGATCCCATCAGCGATAAAATTATGTTCGTCCTCTACTCTTAAGTCAAGGGTCGGTTCTAAACCGATTTTATTTATCTCTTTTATTTTTACGATCTCAAAGTATTTATTATCCATGAAAAAATTCTGATACCTATACTGATTTGGGTATTTTTTAGTATCCCAATTTCTTTTTTTGCTAAAACATATATATCCATCACCTAATAACTCACGATTTACGGATTTTGTCCCTTTCTTTTTGTTGTGAATTTTTCCAACTCTATATCCCATTGTTTGTAGAAACAATCTTAACATTCTGAGAAATTCAATATTTGCAGAAATATATCTTGAATTGTTCTTATTCTTGTATCTGTCAGAAAGCATCAACCCTTCAATAAAGCTTTCTTTCTCATTGATTGGCAAAGTGAATATCCATGGTGGTATTATTTTATTTTCAGCTTCCGATCCAAATCCCAAAGAATCTATAAATTTAGCGATATTCATTGATTGTATATAGATATAATCTTTATCAGTGTCAAATTTTCCATTAAACAGCTTTGATTGTAAATCTATCAAAATTTCTCTCTCATCAGAACCTTCTGGTAAAGCAAATCCTATTTCTCCCTTTTCTATTCTAATCCAACCATTGCCAACATACAGCCCAAGAAATTTCATCAGATCAGGACTTGATGATTCAGGTATATTAGCGTCCTTTATGAATTCAAATTTATATGATCTTCCTTCATCAAGGTTTTTCAGGACAACGATTTCATCACCTATTTTGAGATTTTCAAGGGTTTTCCAACCAAATTCGTTTTTTCTCCCTCTGCCATTTTTTTTAAGCACTAAAAAAGGGTGATTTCCAGTCGCTTTTATTGAATGATGAAGTGTTTGCAGTTCATAAACTTCTCTAACTCCGTTATCAAATACGCCCGAGCATTTCTTTACCACAAGTTGATGTGTGTTTTGGTCAAAGGCATATATGTCATCACCGATTTTTATGTCCGTTATTTTTTTCAGACCTTGCTTTGTCATTATAAGGGATGATGTGCTAAGGCAATTCATATACCCCTCATTGTCGTAACAGACGTATATAAAATCCTCGTTTCGTTCAACTGCCCCTGATAAAGCCTGTAAGCCTATGTCAAAAGTCCC
>DTPJ01000311.1 GCA_011334435.1 Candidatus Poribacteria bacterium
ATAAATGTTTTAAGTAAAATAAACCAGAAACTCTAATTGAGGAGGGTATCCTATGTTAGATATATTAACTCTTATTGAAAAGATAATCAAGCAAATTCGACAATTAATAAAATTCTTTGAAACAAAACAAGAAACCACAATTGATGAAATAGAAGCTAAAGTATGGGAAGTAATATTAGAAATAGGTAGATTAATAGTCCAATGGCTCATAGAAACCCGTGGAACTGGCTACACTCAAAGGATAATATTAACTCCATCAGGAGATAAAGCAGAATATAAAGGCATTTCACCAAAAACAATAACTACTTTGATGGGTGATGTGACAGTTCAAAGAGCATACTACAGTAAGATAAATGCAAAAGGTGGTTATTGTCCATTAGATAAATCGTTGTCAATACCCAAAGAGGGATACACCTACGCAGTTCAAAAAGCAATGAGTCTTTTAGCCATAGAAGATAGTTTTGCAGAAAGTGCCAAGAAGTTATCAAAACTATTTCCTCCAGTCAAGGTGTCAGCAAGCACGATCAGAAGGATTACTCAGAAGCATGGCAAAGATATAACACAAGCAGAGACAGAGGAAGTAGAATCAGTGTTTTCACATAAAAGACCTTTGCCAGAACCGGATATAAAGTCAGTTGTTCGTGGATATGTAGGATTAGATGGAGTAATGATTCCAACCAGAGAAGGTTACAAAGAGATGAAGGTGATAACGACATATGACACATCATCAGCCAGAGGTGCATTGGCAAATAACCTTTATTACAGAGCTATGTTTTCCAAACCGGATGAATTAGGAGAGCATCTATGGTTGATGCTAAAGAAGCGAGGGATAATAGATGGAAAAGAGATAATATGGATAAGTGATGGAGCGAAATGGATATGGAAATTAAAGGGATATCATACACCAGAGGGGAAAGAGATATTGGACTTCATTCATGCGGTAGAACACCTGAAAGACTTTTCTAATTTTGCATATGGGGAAGAAACTGACAAGTCAAGAGATTGGCTAAAAGATATGAAGACAAAGTTGAGGGAATTAGGAGGATTACAAGTATTGTCAGAGTTGGAAGCACTTTCAGACAAATGTCCAAAGAAGTCATTGGAGAAGTTGAAAGAGACGATGTTATATTATCGGAATAATATAGATAGAATGGATTATCCTAACTATGAAAGAGAAGGTTATCACATAACCAGCAGTCCGACGGAGAGTGCCTGTCGTCATGTAGTAGGAGACAGGCTAAAGCGAGGAGGGATGCGATGGACAGAAGAAGGAGCGCAGTATATCACATCCTTACGTTTGAAATGGAAGAATAATGAATGGGAAGACTACTGGTTAAGTTATCGTTCTAATTATTCGGGGTTGCCTAAAATTTGAATTACACTCTATAAACCACAAGGATAAACCATTTATCCACTTGAAGTAGTATTTGAAAACAATTTTGAAAAATTATCTTCTGTTGATACCTCTAATATGAGGCGTAATGTTTCCTGATCCTTTTTATATTGTTCTGTCATTTCCAACAATTGTTCTTCCATGCCTTTTCTTGGAAGATCGCTTGAATGACCCATGTTTGCTCTAATTCTATGTGTCAGACATTCCATCAATTTTGACTGTATTTGATCAACTCCCCAAAGTAACGCTGCGGATTTTATGATTTTATTTATACTATCCTCAAGCAGGAGTTTTGTTTCCTTTATCTTCTCTTTTAGTTCATCAATTCTTTCCGCTTCATCTTTTGTCTTTGTATTCCATATCTGTTTTGATGCCTCAACCAATTGCTTTCTTAGTATAGGGATCAACGCTTTTCGCTCTAACATCTCTGACTGCAATTTTTCTCGTTCTTTTTTTATTTTCTCTATCTCTTCACTTAGGTCATTTCTTCGGCTAACAATTGCATCTCTACGCAGATTAAGCTCTTTCACTGTTAAATCGTCAATTAGCTTAGGCAATTGTGATAATCTTTCTCTGGAAGCCTTAAAATTTTTTGATAATTCAAGAAATTCTGCCTCATTCATCATTTACCTCAGGTTATTTGCCTCTTAGGAATAGAAAAATAGATTGTTGAGCCTTCACTACTATTTGTTTCTACCCATACACGTCCTGAATGTCCATCTATTATTTTTTTACAGGTCACTAATCCAATTGTTGAGCTTGATCCATTCCCTTGGAGATGGCTAAACATCGCAAACATTGCTTCTTTACACTCTAAGTTTATGTTTGGATCATTATTTGTGATTAAAAATATCCATTCCTTTTCATCTTCTCTTGCTGATATATGGATCGTTGGTGTTTCATTGTTAGATGATCTAATAATATTCTCTATTATATTCCTGAATAATATCGTTATTTGTGCAGTATCTGCCGTTATTTCTGGCAAGCGATCGTAGGTTATTTTAGCTGAACTTTCCTCAATTAAATGTCTAAGCTCATATAGGGCATTCTCAAGTGCTGATGAAGTATCTGTGATTTGAAAGTAGTTTGCGTCTATGCCTAATCTTGAATAGCTGAGCAGTTCATTAAGCAAATTTTTCATCTTGTTTGCATTTTCAACAGTATTGGACACAAGTTCAGAAGCGATCTCTGCAAATAATTGTAACTCTTTGTTATAATCCTCAAGTTTTCTTTCTATTTCCTTGCGTTCAGCGATTTCACGAAGTAATTCCTCATTTGTTTTCGCTAATTGAGCAGTGCGTTCTTGGACTATTGACTCAAGTTCCTCATTCATCGCCCGTAGCTTCCGTTCCGCATCCCTTTGTAATTCCTCTGCTTTGGCTAACCTTTTTTCTATGTTAACCTGATGTATAACTTGATCAACTATGGTTGGCAATATTTCAAGAAAATTGCCATCTTTGACTATATAGTCACGGGCATTTTGTTTCATCATTTCAACTGCCAATTTCTCATTTCCATGACCAGTCATAACGATAAAAGGGATCTTGTTATCTTTAATAAATTTTGACTCTATTAATTCTTTCCCTGTCATGTCTGGCAAATGGTAGTCTAATATAAGTATATAATCTTCTCCATCCTTTAATTGAGACAATGCAGATTCTCCTGTTTGGGCTTTTAAAACTTCATATCCCGATCTTTCAAGATTTTTAGCGATAAGTTCACAGAGTATTGGATCATCTTCAGCGACAAGAATTTTGCTTACATATATTTCTTCATTTTCCATTTTTCCCCTCTCCAGACGGTTTCATCTCAGGCAATTTTGGCACCTCTATAACCATAATAAAAAGACCAAGTCTATTTATTGCCTCCATAAACTTTTCATAATCAACTGGTTTGGTTATATACACATTACAGCCAAGCTCATAGCATCTATCTATCTCTTGCGGATTGTCCGTAGTGGTAAGCATTATGACTGGCATTTTCTGAAATCTCTTATCCTGCTTTATTTGTCGTAATACCTCAATGCCATCTACCTTTGGCATACGAATATCCAACAAGAGCAGATATTGCTTGCCATTTTGATTTTCGCCTTGTTGAAAAAGAAAATCTAACAAATCCTGACCATTGCTAAAATGCAATATTTCGTTTTTTATGCCTGCTCTACGCAGATTTTTTTTGACAAGAAGGACATGACCTTCGTTATCTTCTGCAATAATTATGGTTGTTTCACTTTTCATTGTTTTTATACATCCAGTAAAATCTCTTTTTTTGTCTTTGGTAAAGAAACATAAAATTTGCTACCTTTGCCATACTCAGACTCTACCCATACTTTTCCATTATGTCTATCAAGTATTTTTCGGACTATATTTAGCCCTAAACCCTCTCCTTGTGTAGATTTCGGATCAAGACGATAAAAAAGGTCAAATATTTTCTCTTGATGCTCAGGGGAAATGCCAATGCCATTATCCTCAACAAAATATATGACTTTACCGTCATTTTCGTAACCTGATATATGTATAACTGCATTTTTATTGGGATCACGATACTTAATGGCATTATTTATAAGATTTGAAAAAACTTGATTTATTTGAGATTCATCGCCGACACAGTTAGGCAGTTTATCAACTGTCAGATCGATCTGATATTGTTTTATTTGAAATTCAAATGTTCCAATGACATTTGATATAAGTTTATCCATATCAATTTCGTCAATGTTTAATGAAGCGCGACCAAGCCTTGATATGCGTAAAAGACCAGATAACAAAGAATCTATCTTAGAGACACTTAGCATTATGTATTCAAGTATTTCAGGTATATCATCGTTAATTATCGGCATAAGTTTTTCAGCTAAACTTTCAGTCGTATTTTCTCTAATAATATCTTGAATTTGTTTACACGAAATATTAAGTTCATTGCTAAATCCTTGGATATTAACTAACGGAGACCTAAGATCGTGTGATACTATGCGGATCATTTGTTCCAATTCTTTGTTCTTGTTCATCAGTTCAAAGCTAAGACGTTCTCGTGTCTCCTCCGATCTTTTTTGTTCTGTAATATCCCTTATGACAGCGATAATGCCAGTTGTCGCACCTCTTGAGTCTTTCATCAATGTAAAGTCTATGATGACTATTATTTTGCCTTTGTTTTCACTTATCGCTGAACATTCAATATTAGATGCATGACCATCTTCTATACATTTTTTTATCGCATTTAGAACTTTTGGTATATCCTCTTCTGTTATGAATTCTGTTAAATTTCTCCCTTGTGTTTGCAGATTGAGTCCGAAAGTCTCAGAAAAACCTTTATTAAATCTGACTATCATACCATCTAAATCGGTTATTGCTATTGCTATTACGACAGCGTCCATTATGCTTTTTATCGTATCAGTATTTGCCTTTGCTATTGCTAAAGCTGTTTGTGCCCTTAACTTGCTTTCTTTTACTCGTTTTAACTCTGTAATATCAACAAATGACGTAACTATACATATCGGAGTATCTGTCTCGTCAATGACCATACTTGCTAATATTTGGACGTTAAGCAATGATCCATCTTTCCGATTTATAACACCTTCGCTAACCCATTTTCCTCTCTTAAACAAAAAGCTCAAAGCATCCGCTGGATTATTTCCCATCTGCCAAAAATCAGTTATCGGTCTTGACATTGCCTCTTTTATACTACATTGCCACATATCTATAAATGAACTATTTACATAGGTTATTCTCCCATCTAAATCTGCAACTGCGATTGCATTTATTGAAGAAGTCAGTATGCTGTCACGAATTTTAATTTCGTCTGTAATTCTCTTGATCTCTGTTATATCCTTTATATCCTCTATTATTCCAATTAATTTGCCATCTGGACCATAAAGAGGCTTGACATTTGATATATAATTTATATTCCCACCATTTATCGTTTCTATCTGCATTTCATATTGTGCATATTTCTCACCGTTTAAGATAACTTCTAACGGACAATCAGATGTGTAACACAATGAACTACCTAAAACTTCATAGCACTTCTTACCTATTGATTCATACTCATCTACACCGAATAGATCAGAATATGCTTTATTTATTTTTAAGACGTTGAAATCTTTATCAATTATCCGTATGCCATTACTTGTAGATTGCAAAATTTGCTCAAAATCTATTAATTCTAATCCTGTTCCCATACCCATTTTTCCCTTTATAAATGATATTTTAGCCTTAGTTTATCCTTCTATTTTCTATATCGGCAGAATGTAGTATTAACTTTAATCATAACGATAATTTTTTATTGGTATAAATGGTAAGAAATTGATACTATGGTTAGCTTTCAGTTTGAAAATTAGGAAAGTTTAGCTAAGTAGAATTTCCGATTTATACTTCTACAATGTCTATATTCTATAGCATTAGTAGAAGTTATAGAGGAAGGATACGCAAACTAACGAAGGCTTATCAATTTTAACG
>DTPJ01000420.1 GCA_011334435.1 Candidatus Poribacteria bacterium
AAACAGGTTAGGCGATTATTGGCAATCTCAGAGATTAAAAGAATTGCTCAGAAACTTCGTATTAGAGATATTGCCTCTTCTGATAAGAATATAGTTATATCATTTGATGCAAATAAAACTCCAATAAAACCTGATGTCCTTATAAAGATGGTCAGGTCTCAAAACGGATTAAGATTATCTCCTCCTGCAAACTTAGTTGTTTCTATTGAAGGTTTAGGGCAAGATCAGCAGTTACAGAAGATAAAAAACATCTTGCAAGAGATCAGTTAGTATGCTATTATTTTTCTTTGATTAAGAATTATTTTATGCGTCAGCGAGAAACTGATGAATGTAATTTTAAAAGAGTGAAGCAATTGAAGAATTTGATTTAATTAAAAAACGACTATGCGTCAACAAGAAAAAAGAAGCTAAATGAAAGCAAAGTCAATATTTTTATCCACACATAATCTTTAATTAAAATATTTAGGAAGGGATTGATTATAAATGAGTATTACTATATCTGATGATCTACTTCAACAGATACACATGGATGAGAAGGAATTTAAGCAAGAAATTGCTATTTGGCTTTTTCAGAAAGAGAAAATGACTCTGGCACAAGCAAGCCATTTCGCCGGAATGAATAGGATCCAGTTTCAGCATTTGCTTGCAAGTAGACAAATCCCGATTCATTATGATATTGAGGATTTTGATAAAGATTTAGCAACATTAAGAAAGATGGACCGAATATGATAGTTGTAAGCGATACTTCTCCCATCTTGAATTTAGCTATCGTGGATCAAAAGGCAACGTAAATAATTTCAATCATCGTAATGATGAAATTGAAGTTTGGTTATTTGGTCAATAATATTTATAAAAGGAGGATTTTAATGAGAAAGTCTATTCTATTGGTTTCTATGTTCGTTCTGTTCTTGGTGATTGTTAGTGGTTGTTCACAAAAGGTGAATGATAAAAATATCCTTGCAAGCTTTGATAAACAGGTTATTTTAGCTGATGAGCTTGATAAGGAAATATCTGAATTGCCAGAATGGAAACAGGACAAATATAAAGACCAAGCAGGCAGGGAAGAATACCTGACATTGATGGCTGAAAGCAGGATGATACTCCAAATTGCAAAAGAAAGAAAACTTGAAAAACATCCAACAGTTGTCAAGGAACTTAAAGAATTCCAAGATCAAATAATGCGTGATAAGCTGATTGAGATGGAGGTAGATAATAAAGTCAAAGTGACAGATGGCGATATTGAGAAATATTATGCGGAAAATAAAGACAAATATGTTGAGCCAGATATGGTTGTTGTAACCGAGATCACGCAGAAAGATGAAGAGAAGGCAAAAGCAGTTTTAGAGAAAATAAAGGCGGGTGCAGATTTTACCGAGCTTGCCAAAGAGATGGATTCAAAGGGTGAATCCTATGGTCCGGGTTCTCGGAATGGCGGAAAGACTGCTCCCTTCAGCAGAGATTCATATTCGTCAGCAAGGGAATTTGTAGAAAAAGCTTTTAGTATGGAAGTTGGAGAGATAAGCGACATCATCGTTCAACCATTGGGTCAGGAAACATATTATATGATTATAAGGCTTGATGAGAAGATACCATCAAGACAAAAAGAGCTTTCCGAAGTCAAAGATAGCGTTAAAAGCACCGTTGAAAGTGAGATGAAAGATGCACGCAAAGCTCAGTTTGTAGAGGAATTGAAGAAGAAGATGAAAGTCCAAGCTTTCCCTGAAAGAATACCGCCGACACCAGAAGTGAAAGAGGGAGAAAAGGCTCAAACAGAACAAGGCGAAGTTAAATCAGAGACAAAAACTGAATCAGAAGCCAAAACTGACACTAAATCAGAAAAGAAGAAAGCAGAAAAAGATGTTATTTTAGCAAAAATCGGAAAACAAGTTATAACGCTATCAGAGCTTGAAAAAAATATCTCCGAAATGCCAGAATGGAAACAGCAGAGATATGAAGGTCAGGAAGGCAGAAAGAAATATCTAAACGAATTGATAGAGGAAAAATTATTACTGTTAGAAGCTAAAAACCGAAAGTTAGATAAGACGCCAGAATTAGCGAAGCAGATAAAAGAATATCGCGACCAATTGATGCTAAAAGAATTGGTTAAGCAAGAAGTTGATGATAAGATAAAGGTTCAGGATGCGGACATTGAGAAATATTATAACGAGCATAAAAAAGACTATATTGACCCAGAGAAAGTCACTGTAACCGAGATCACATTGAAAGATGAGGAAAAAGCCAAAGAGGTTATGGAAAAAATAAAGGCAGGAGCAGACTTTACAGAATTGGCAAAAGAGATGGATTCTAAGGGCGAATCTTACGGACCAGGACAAGGCAATGGCGGACAGACAAGACCTTTTAGCAGAGATTCATATTCATCTGCAAGGGAATTCGTTGAAAAGGCTTTTAGTCTCAATAAAGGCGAGATAAGCGATATTATCGTTCAACCGATAGGTCAAGAGACCTATTATATGATAGTAAGGCTTGATGAGCATACACAACCAAGACAAAAAGAATTATCTGAGGTAAAAGATGATATTAGTTGGACTGTTGAAAGGGAAAAGAAGCGAGAAAGGATTGAACAGTGGCTTGAACAAATAAAGAAAGAAAGAAATTTCAAGATTTATCCTGACAGAATACCAAAACCGAAAGAAGAGGCTAAACCTTCTGAAGAAGGGACACCAAGCCAGGGAGGGCAGACTACCGAGAAATCAGCCGAAACTAAGCAAAATCCAGAAGAGCACCAGTCGGATAATCAGACCAAAAGTGGTGTTTCTGATACAGATACAAAACCAAAGGAATAAGTGGTAATATGAATTTTAAGTTTTTTCTAACGTTAGCTTTTTGCATTTTCACGTTGTCGTTTGTTTTTATTACTCATTCGTCAGGGAAGATAGTTGAGAGGATTCTTGTAATAATAAACGATGATGTTATCACCCAATCAGAATTTGATGATCGGGTGGCAAAGACCAGAGAACAACTCAGATTGTTGTATAAATATAACGATACCATTCTAAACGAAGAGATAGAGAAAGCTAAACCTCAGATTTTAGAAACTATGATAGACGAAATCCTTTTTGTCCAAGATGCGATTAAAAGGAACATTCAGATCAGCGATGCACAAGTCCAAAAAGAGATAGAGGATATAAAGAAGCAATTCAAGACGGAAAAAGAATTTGAAGACGCTATGAAAGCGGAAGGCTATACTATGGAAAGTCTGAGAAAGGAAAAGAAACGTTCTCTATTATTACAAGAATTGATTAAGCAGAAATTCTCATCTGATCTGGTAATAAAAGATGATGAGGTAAAAAAATTCTATAGAGATAACAGGGATAAGTTTCCTACCAAGAACGATACGGTTAAATTGAAGCAGATTTTGCTTAAATATAACCTGACAAAAGAGGATAAGGAAAAAGCCAGATCAAAGGCAGAAGATGTCCTGAAACAATGCAAAGAAGGGGCAGATTTTGGCGAGATGGCTTTAAAATATTCTGACGATCCTTTAAGTAGAGCAAATAAGGGCAATATAGGATATTTTATCCCTGGGACAGGCGATTTCCCTGAGTATGAAGACATAGTCACTAACTTAAAACTGGGAGAAATAAGCGATCTTATTGAAATGCCCGACGGATTTGACATCATAAAAGTTACAGATGTTAAAAGGGACGGCAGAATAGGTTTACAGAGAATTTATATCGCAATACAGCCAGACCCGTCAGCAGAAAAAGCTACGTTAGAAAAAGCTGATTTGGTATTAAACGAGCTAAAAAAAGGTGCTGATTTTGTCCAAATGGTAAAGAAGTATTCCGATGATCCGATAACAAAAGAAAAAGATGGCGATTGGATGGAAGTCCATATAGATAACCTATCTAATGAAATGCAGAACGCCTTTAACTCATTAGAAGTGGGAGAGATCAGTAAACCAATTAAATCTCATCAAGGCATACATATATTCAAGATCGTAGATAGAAAAGAATTGACAGAAGACGAAATGGAGCAAATTCGGAGATACCTAACTGATCAACGCCTTCAAGAAAAATTAGAGGAATACTCCAAAAAGCTAAGAGAAACAGCATATATAGCATATCCAAAATCCAATGCTTCGGTGAATTAGGTATTAAAGCCTTACAAAATTTGATGAGAATATTAAGTCTAAAAATTTTTGGCACAATTAGTAAGTCTGCACAGAGATATATTTTCTGTTCTATATTGTGCCTTTTTTATTTTCTAACGATAATCTTTCCTTTAACTGTCTTTTCGGAAGAAACATCACAAGACGCAGATAATACTGTAACTGCAACCAATCCTGATGTAACTACACAAGAAAAAAAGGAAGAGCCAAAATCTAAAACTGTATCCATAAAAGCAGGACCTAACGGAAAAGTCAGTTGGTGGGTAGATAAAAATCTCGGAAAAGCCCACGGCGGAGCGATAGTGAAATATGAAGATGTTACACTTATAGCGGATAATATATGGGCAGATATGGATTCAGAAGTCATAGAAGCATCAGGAAATGTCACTATGCAGTCAAAAGATCAAGTTCTGATGGCAAATTTTATGATTTTTGATTTAAAAACCAAGAAAGGCATATTAAAAGAAGGATTAAGCATAGATACGCCGTGGTTTTATTATGGAAAAAGCATGACCAGACTTACTCAAAAAGACTCCCTCATAGAAGGCGGTTTGATGACAAGCTGTGCTTTGGATCATCCTCATTATTCTTTTGAAGCATCCAGCATTGTTATACATCTTGACAAAGAATTAGTTGCTAAAAATGTGGTGTTTAGAGTTGGCGGAGTTCCTTTAATGTATCTGCCGATCTATCGCCGTTCTCTTGAGAAGGATAAACGAGCTAAATTTATCTTTAAGCTTGGTTCAAATACTTTTGAAGGCTATTATGTATATAACATCGTTCCTATCCGCTGGAAATTGATCAACGGTTCTGCATTCATAAATCTCACTAGTAGACGTGGCACAACATTTGGGACGGAATTTAGGTATGATGCCGATAGAATGAGGATCAGGGAGATATTTTTGCCTGTTCCAAAGGATGCCCCTTATTCAGAATGGCAAAAAGTCAGGGAACAGATGGAAGAAATACAAAAGCGAGCTCAGGGTGAACTTGATAGAATATGGCTGAAGCAGATATTTATCCGATTCAAAATCACAGAGGCAGATAAAAAGAAATCGCTTGAAATAGCACAAAAAGTCTTAAAAGAATGCCATGAGGAAAATGCTGATTTTGCACAGTTAGCAAGACGTTGGTCTGATGATAGAGAGACCAAATCCGATGGTGGATACCTCGGAGCTTTTAAGCTTGATGATCAAGGAAGATGGCAAAGAGCTAAAGAGGAAAACGAGATCAAGACCACTGACAAAGAGATTCCATCAAGATATTTTCCACTCATTGAATCTGCGTCCAAACTCGCTGTCGGTGCTATTAGCGATATTATAGAGACAGAGGAGGGCTATTATATACTTAAATTAGATTCAAAAGATAACAACATAATAAAAGTAAGGCTAATTTTTATCATGTTTGACGCCTCTGATCTGGCACAAAAGGAAGCACAAAATAAAGCGGAAGATATATTGACTGGCTTGACTGAGGGTAAGTCCTTTGAAGAATACGTTAAGCTCTATTCCGATGATAAGGAGACAAAAGACAAGGGCGGAGACCTCGGTTGGAAGGTTTTTCAAGACCTTGATCTGTTATTCAAAAGCACTGTTAGGACACTTAACAAAGGGGAGATCAGCAGACCGATAGTTGGCGATAGCGGAGTATATATACTCAAAGTTCAGGATAAAGAGAAGACGCCAAGTTTTGCCGAACTCGCAAGA
>DTPJ01000867.1 GCA_011334435.1 Candidatus Poribacteria bacterium
CATCGCTAAGCGATGTAACCATCGGTTTTGTTACAATGACATGTTTATCTGCTTTTAAAGCGGAAAGACAGTGTTCTGCATGTAAATGGTCAGGCGAATATACAGCGATGATGTCTATATCCTTTCTGTTGATTAATTCCCTATAATCAGTAGTCCAAAAAGATATGCCATTCTCTTTTGCTACCGCTTTGACCTTGCTTTCGGTTGATGCACAAATTCCTCTGACCTCAAATCTGCTATCAGGGTCATTATTGAGGTAAAACAAATCCCTGCCCATACCAAGACCAATAAGACCAATACCTAATGTCTTTTCCATAACCCACCTCTCCAAATATAAGTCAGTTTTAGTAAATAATCATCATCTAATCTTTTATTTGATATTATCAAAAATGATAGACAATGTCAAAAGTTTTTAAGGTTACTCCAGAAATTCCCCAACTATATTTTCAAAAGGATAAGAGTGTGGTAAGATAATAGTGAGTCCCAAAAAAACTCTCACTTGACCTGTAATGTTAAGTATTATAAAATGGACAAAGAAATCAACAATCAATAATTCAATTATTATGGAGAGCTTTATGGAACGACAGACAAAAATAGTTTGCACAATCGGACCGGCTACTGAATCGCCAGAGATGATAAGAGCGTTAATAAAAGCAGGTATGAACGTTGCAAGATTAAATTTTTCTCACGGGACACACGAGCAAAAAGGTCGCACAATTGACTTGATCAGAAATATATCCGATGATCTCAACGTTCCCATAGCAATATTACAAGACCTTTCGGGACCAAAAATCAGGACAGGAGAATTACTATCTGATTCAGCAATTATATTAACTGACGGTGCAGAATTCTTTTTAACGGGCGATGAAATAAAAGGCGATGAGCATGGCGTTTCAATGACATATTTCAAAACTATATCAGAAAGGCTAAAACCAAGTGATCATATATTTCTTGCTGATGGAAATATTGAATTAATAGTAAGTGACATTGAAAGAGATCGGATCAAATGTAAGGTATTATCTGGTGGAGAGTTGCGATCTCGGCAAGGCATAAATTTTCCCAGAGTATTGTTGAATATCCCTGCTGTCACAGAAAAAGACCTTAATGACTTAGATTTTGGCATTAAAAAAGGTGTTGATTTTGTCGCTCTTTCATTCGTCCAAAAAGCATGGGATTTGATACCAGTAAAGAATTTTATTCAAAACAAAAACCTAGACATACCAGTCATTGCCAAGATAGAAAAGCATGAGGCATTGGATAATATAGATGAAATAATAGACATATCAGACGGCATTATGGTAGCCAGAGGTGATTTAGGAATTGAAATTCCCATTGAACAAGTGCCTATCATGCAAAAGATGATTATTAACAAAGCGGGATTAAGGGGCAAACCTGTCATCACTGCAACACAGATGCTTGAATCAATGATAGAAAATCCCAGACCTACGAGGGCTGAGGTTACAGACGTGGCTAATGCGATATTTGACGGGACTGATGCAGTTATGTTGTCAGGAGAAACAGCGATTGGAAAGTATCCAATCCAAGCAGTTGAGATGATGAATCGTATCGCATTAAGCACCGAACCTGCCTTGAACTATGATGAGTTATTACGCCAAAGAAGCTTGGGTATTAGCCATACAGTTCCAGATGCGATTGGACATTCCGCATGCTATACCGCTTCTGATATTAACGCAAAAGCTATTATCTGTTGCACAAGATCAGGATACACAGCACGAATGGTCACAAAATACAGACCAAAGCAAATAATAATAGCAGTAACGCCATTAGATAGCACTTTCAAAAGATTAGCATTGTCATGGGGAGTTATACCATTAAAGGTTGATGATACCGACAACACTGACGCTATGATTGAAAAAGCTATGACCGCTTCAAAACAGGCTGGACTTGTATCAGAAGGTGACAACGTCGTTATTACTGCTGGTGTCCCTGTCGGTGTTTCAGGCAAGACTAATATGATAAAAGCTGATGTGATACATTAGGGGTCAGGGATTAGGGATCAGATGATCGGTAAGGATAGAAAAGTGAAGTTTGTTATAAGTATTATCGCTTTGATTTTTATATTTTCTAACCTTTGTCTTGCCAATATAAGCGAACCTCTTATTAATAACGATTGGGTCTATTTTGCTTTATGGAAACTTGATGCTAATGGGCTTATTGATGACATTTTCATTAGCACCAGACCTTATGAACGAGAGGAGATAGCAAAGACCATATCTAATCTAATTGAAAAGATAAACAATGGTAACATTTCGCCAAGTCCTGATGAATTAAAACTGATCAAAAAATTAGAAAAAGAGTTTGTCTATACGCCAAAGTTAGCCCGTGCTAAATTTATGACCTCTGCCGAGAGAAACGTCAATTCTAAATCATCGCTTTCATTATGGGGAGCTGTGAATATTCAGCCAACCGATTATTTGACCTTGTATGAAGAAGTTGATGTCCAAAGAGGCAGAGAAATCAAAGGAAAAGAAGGCATAACTGCATCTCAGCGAATAAATAAATGGAAATGGGATTATACCGCAGATTTTCAAAAAGCTTATATTAGGCTTCATAATAGCAGATTTAGCACATTGTTAGGTCGGCAAACGCTTTTTTGGGGACCTAGCCATAGCGGAAGTTTAGTTTTATCTGATAACTCACCATCTTTTGATATGCTTATGTTTCAAGGCAAGATTTGGAACGTTAAATTTACTTCTTTTTCCTCAGTCCTTGACAAAATGTGGAATGAGCATGGCGATCCGCCTTATAGATATTTAGCAAACAGATTTCTTTCTGGACATAGGCTTGACTGGTTAGTCAACAAAAAATTAGAATTAGGGCTTTCTGAGATGCTTTTGTATGCTGGAGAAGCTCAATATATGGATTTCCAATATCTAAATCCTATCTTGCCATATTATGCAAATCAGTATAATTCAAATCTTGATGACAATTCACTTGTAAGTATTGACGCTATATATAGACCAACTAAAAAATTAAAAACATATATGCAATTTCTCGTTGATGACTTCAATTATACAGATCACGATCCAAACGCGTTAGGCTATATTTTTGGAATATACCTGGGTGATTTTATCAATCGGACTGATCTTCTTGCTGAATATACTCGCATTGATACTTGGACATACACACATCTTGAACCAGAAAATCAATATACACATTACGGATGGGTGATAGGACATTATCTCGGACCTGATGCGGATCAAATTTTATTGGAAATATGTAGAATGCTAAATGTTGACTCTCGTATAAAAGCTACTTATGCCTTCAAACGCGAGGGAACTCGGACAGTTGCAGATCGCTATAAAGGGGAAGACTATAAAAGAATGAAATTTCCATCAGGCAATGTCCAAAATGAGCATAGAATTGGGCTAAAATTTTTATTAGAATCGCTAAATGGCTTGCAAATGGACTTGTCTTTTCAGAGGATATTTGCCGAAACCTCCTCCAGAAATGAATTTGGCTTCAAATTAGGCTTTCTATTATGCAAAAATTAGGAAATCTTCTAATTTATATTTTGGTAGTATCTATCGGTTATGTTGTAAGGCATATTTCTTTGAAAAAATCATTGAAATTTGGAGGTATTGTTGGAAAAATCGCTTTCTTAGTTGTCAAAAAACGCCGGGAAATTGCCCTCTCAAATCTCCGAATGATATTCAAGGATAAATCCGAAAATGAGATAAAAGAAATTGCGAAAGAAAGCTTTGCCAATTTAGGAAAAACGTTAATTGAATTTCTTCGTCTGCCAAAATATGATAAAAATCAATTAATGGATATTGTAAAAATTGACGGCGAAGAAAATTTAATACAGGCAATATCAAGCAGAAAAGGCGTCCTAATTATAACTGCTCACTTCGGCAATTGGGAACTTATTTTTCATATCCTAACATTATTTACAGATCGGCTCTCTGCGGTTGCTCAACGGTTCAAAAATCAGTGGTTTGATAAATTTGTGAACAGTTATAGGATTATACATGGCGGGGAGATTATAGAAAAATCTGATTCCATTAAGCAAGTAATATCACATCTAAGAAACGGCTATTGCGTTGTAATATTAGGCGATCAAGATGCCGGAAATAGCGGAATATTCATTGATTTTATGGGTGTCTCCGCATCAGTTGCAAAAGGACCTGCTATATTCGCTATGAAAACGGGCGCAATTGTCTTAAATATCTTTGATGTAAGGCAAAGTGACGGCAGTCACATAATAAAAATATCAAATCCAATGAAGTTTGAAGGCTCTGGCAATTTACAGGAAGACATAAAACGATATACATCTGAGATAACAAAATCACTGGAATATATGATATGTAAATATCCTTCTCAATGGCTTTGGTTACATAATAGATGGAAAACAAGATGTAATAAATGAACCTTAATTATGGATAAATCATCTATTCCTAAAATACTCATTTTAAGCGACGGAAAACCGGGTCATTATAACCAATCACTTGGCATAACTGACAGGTTATGTAATGTCCATACGCAAACCATTCAGGTTAAGTTTAAGAAAAAATGGAGAGATAATCTGATAAGAGTTTTCGGATATGTATTTGGCGGGATAAATATCCCTGATAAGCTAATTACATCGGTCTTAAACTGGGGATTAGATAAGCCTTCCGCTGATGAGTTATTAAAGGCAAAAAATTTTGACATAATATTATCCACAGGATCATCAGTTGCGTCTCCTAACTTGCTATTGGGGAAATTGATAGACGCTAAATCGGTTGTATGCACGCGACCATCGCCATTGGGGATCAAGCATTTTGATCTGGCAATATTGCCTGAGCATTCAAGACCTCGTAAAATACCAAATAATGTCGTTATGACTTTCGGTGTTCCAAACAGGGTCACGCCTGAAACCGTTAAAAACGCAGGATTAGATTTAGCACAAAAGCTCAATATTTCAGGCAAGTTGATAATCGGCGTCCTTTTAGGTGGTGATGATCCATATTATCGCATTTCTGCTGACATGGCATCAAGTCTAATTGATATATTACTGGATATATGCAAAAAAATTGACGCACAGATAGCTATGACAACATCAAGAAGAACGGATAATTATGTTGAAGAAATGCTAAAATCAAGATTAAAAAATGATCCTTTATGTTGTTTTTTTGTCTCATCAAAGGAAAATGTTTATGGCAATGTCGTTCAAGGAATACTTGGAATATCAGAGTTAACCATAGTCACTGAGGATAGCTTTTCAATGGTCTGTGAATCCGTTAGTAGTGGGAAAAAAAGTATGATCCTAAATGTAGAGAGAAAAAGAGGGAAACCATACAAAAGACGTGAGAGAGTGTATAGAATTCTTGTTGATCAAGGTTACTCAAAAAGGTCAGATTTACAAAACTTGATGACCGATCTAATTGATTATATAAAAGACAAATCAAATCCAAAAGTGTTAGATGACTCACAAATTGCAGCACAAGCAATACAGTGTCTATTTAAGGCTGTTTAATTTTTACTGTCATTCTTGCCCCAGTTTTCACTTGGGGTAAATTGCAGAGGGAATCCAGAAAAGTCGTAACAAAGAAATGGATTCCTGCTTTCGCAGGAATGACAATAACATTCCTTTATGGATTCCTGTTGCAGTTTAATATAGCGAAAGCTGGGGTAGGAATGACAAACTTTTTCATAGGTGAGCATTTTCATATAGACATTTAATTCAAATAGACATTCAATTCAAACCTTGATAAATATTGGTTTCAGATAGTATCTCAGAACTACCAGTTATGATAAAATTTAGAATATCATGCGATTAACAAAGACAAATCATATTTCATCTTTTTCAA
>DTPJ01000736.1 GCA_011334435.1 Candidatus Poribacteria bacterium
AGCCCATTTCGCCAATTTTATTGGAACAGTAACTTCAACTTTTGGCTCTTCTTGATCCCCTTCAATAATCAGAACTTTAAGGACGCGACCGTTTTCCATTGTTTTTCCCTCCGTAGATATTTTAATAATTAGGTTTGAATTATTTTTTAGCTAAATCATAACTAATTACTGCAAGGAATTTGCCGTTATGGAAGGAAATTAAGCGATAAGGTCTATTTGGGTTAGAGCATTAAAGGAATTGATTACTTTGAATTACCTACTAAATTAATACAGTCTCACAAAGTTTTAATGATGCTTAGATTCTCACGGATAAAAGATGCTACTTGATATTAGATTTAACAAATCCTTTTCTCCTGAACCTAACAACTTTAATTCAATTGTAAGAATTAGCACAGGAACAGCACTTATCTTTGTTAGTTTAGGTGCATCTTTCTCCGTCGTGATAACAACATCAGATTTTGATTTAATTGCCATTTTTTCTATGTTTTCAATATCTTTTTGTGAATAATTGTGATGATCGGGAAAAGAGATAACTTCTATTTGTGACGGACTTAGAAAATCTAACGTTTTGATAAAAGATTTTGGATTGGCAATTCCTGATACTGCGAGAATTTTACTTCCCTTAACCTCCTCAAAGCTCACAAATTGTGATTTTTTCATCTCAATTAGTGATACTGGCTCATACACACTCTCAAATATCGGCAATTCATCAACAGTTTTTTTTAGTATTTCATAGATATTATTGAGATTATCACACTGATCAACCCTTGTTAATACTATGGCGGAAGCGTTTTTGATTGCTGACAAAGGCTCACGAAGATAACCTCTCGGCAAGAGATAATTTAATTCATTCACTTTGGTAGAGTCCATAGTGATCAAGTCAACATCACGTTTTAATCTCAGATATTGAAAACCATCATCTAATATTAAAACTTGCGTTTCCCAAAGATTTATAGCCATAAGCCCACTTTTATATCTGTCTTTGCCGATAATCACAGGGACACCAACCAGTTTTTGTCCAATCATATATGGCTCATCACCAGCCTCATTTGGACTTAAAAGCATATTTTCTCCATCAGAGACAACAGAAATCCCTTTTGCTTTGCTTTTGTATCCTCTTGATGCGATTGCAATTTTTAGTCCGGTATGTTTTTTTAATAACTTGGCAATAGCTATGGTTAAAGGGGTTTTTCCGCTTCCACCAACGACAACATTTCCAACGCTTATAACTTTACATGGTAACTGATTGGACTTGAGAAGTCCCCTTGAATACATCTGTCTGCGAATTTTGGTTGACGCAGTAGTGAGATAACTTAGGGGAAGTAATTCCGCTTTGAGAATTGAGGGAATTAAACCTTTCCGTTCGCCAGATATTATGCTATCCAAATATTGAATGACTTTACTCAATTTCTCTTCATAAAAATATAGGGCAAAACATTACGTTTCACCCTAAATTGTATAAAAGTTAGGACAATTTCAAATCTACTCTGCCTTTATTTTGCCCCAAGCAATTGATAATTTTTGTTGACTTTCTACTGCAAGTGAAATCCCTGCCATATCTCTTTTTATCTCGTCAGCAGTTAACGCACGTTTATACATAGCAAACTCATCAATTGAGCCAGTAAATCTATTGCCTACTTGTAGAGGAGTTGCAGTATCGGGAACTTCCTTAGCAGGCGATTTTGCTGAGCTTTTTTCCTCTCCATCAATAAAAACTTTAAGCGTTGTGCCATCAAATGTCCCAGCTAAATGATACCATTTCTTTAATGAGTAAGAACCCGCTGGAGCGATAGCTCTTGAAGAAGTATCGTTTATGCCAAAATAAATTTGTTGGTCGCTCCACGGTTGCATAAGATAGCTCATTCCGGGCCAATTTTGACCTTTCTGAACGATACCAGTAGCTTGATGTTCAGGTTGATACACCCATAATTCAAGCGTTAAAGCCTTCATTTTATCAAGTCTATCGTCATCTTCTACCTGAACTTCAGTCCCATTAACTATGTCAAGTCCTTTGCCCTTTTTGCCATCAACCCATTTATAATCTTTGCCGACTATTTTCCCGACAAAGCCATTAGGAGATAAATCTTTAACGGTATCTCCCTTACCTTCATCCATAGGCAGATACATAATTAAATCAGGATCAGGAGCAGAATATGATAGAAAACCAATAGCAGAGAATATAAAGATCATCGCCATTAAACAAGCAAATCTCATTTTATTTTCTCCTTATATCATCGCCTCTTTACCTGTTTCTGCTGATTTGTATATTGCATCAAGCATCTTCATTACTTGTAAGCCATCGGTAGCAGGTCCGAGAGGCTCTGTTCCATCAAGTATATTACGGACAAATTCTCTGATTCTATCTTTGCTTGGTTCAATAGGTGGTGCTTGGATAGCTGGTTCTTTATAGATAGCAAAATCAGGATAAAGCGAAGCACCAGCTTCTGTTCCAAAGAGATAGCAATAATGGAATGGAGGTCCGTTTAGCGCCCAGCTTACTTCAACAAAAATGGATTTTCCATCTTTGAACTTTATAAGACCAACCGCAATATCTTCAATATCAACGGGTCCGTCACCATAGCCTACGCCCCAAGTTCCCATACCTTTACCACTGGAACTGAGCTTTGAAGACGTAAAACCGCATGCAGAAACAGGCTCAGGACGTCCCATAAGCCACCAAGTCACATCTAACATGTGTGATGCAAGATCAAGCAATGGACCTCCGCCTGATCTTTCCTTTACATGAAACCATCCTCTTGGAATAGCATTACTTCTTAACATTGCGGTTTTTGCATAGTAAATGTCACCAAGAGTGCCTGACTCTATCAGTTTTTTAAGTGTAAGCGTCCTTCCCTCATATCGGAAATTTAAGGACATCGCAAGAGTTTTTCCTGTTCTTTTTGCTGTATCAACCATTTTCTGTGCCTGCTCTGCATTAGCAGCTAATGGTTTTTCACACAAAACATGTTTCCCCGCTTCAAGGGCAGCAATTGACATAGGGGCATGCATAGTATTAGGCAAACAGATGCTAACCGCGTCAAGCTCTTTAAGGCTTATCATCTCGTTAAAATCAGTAAAAACATGAGGAATACCATATTTATCAGCAGCTTCTTGCGCCCTTTCTTTACTGACATCGCAGACCGCAATTAGCTCTGCATCTTCCGTATTTTTATAGCCTTCCATATGTGCCCTGCCAGCAAATCCTGCTCCTGCTACACCAACCATAAGTTTTGATTTATTGCTCATATTAGCCTCCAAAAATTACAAGATGTTAATAAGTGTCCAATAAGTTTATCATTTTGGATTTTAACATTTAATCAATTATATAGTCAACAACAAAATTCTGAGGTTCAGAGATAAATTAGATTATTCAATTAAATTATGTAAAACCCCATATTTATCCCCTTGGGTTGACAAGGGTAAGTAACTACAAACCCTTGATATTATTAAGTTTTATTTAATAAGAGAAAAGAAAAAAAGAAAAGAGAACCCCAAGGGGACTCACTATTATCTTGCCACATTCTTATCCTTTTGAAAATATAGTTGGGGAATTTCTAAATTTGGATATTTGGATTTGACATTTGGGATAGTCTTTTGTATAATGAATTTTGTATAATGAAATTGATGACTTATGCCAATCTCGGCAGACTTTATTGTCCATTAAGGGGCTGGACTTGTTTTGGACTGTCTGAGCTTGCTGAGGATGTTTATGCCCTTTTTTTGTGAAATACAAAAGGTTTCGGCATAAGTCATCATAAGTCCTTCGCTTAATTAGACGATGGAGGTTTAAAAAGGTTGAGTTTAAATTTAAAACTGATTTCTACTTACAGGCAAGAAAATTCATCAACATCGGATAATCAAGATGATATTGATAAGGCTGACTTCCCAGAGGAATTGCCATCAAGTTTTGAAGTTAGAGATTTGGATTGTGTAAATATCTATTTACAACAAATTGGCAAAATCCCACTCTTGCATCCAGATGAAGAAGTTCAACTTTTTCAATTACTCAAATGTGCATCAAAATCCACTCATAATATTGATAAAGAACAACTCCATAATGCCAGAATAAGAATTCTTGAGGGCAATCTTCGTCTGGTGGTAAAAATTGCCTTAAAATACCGAAATCTTGGATTATCCTTTCTTGATCTTATTCAAGAAGGTAACATTGGGTTGATGAAAGCGGTGGAAAAATTTGAGCCTGAAAAAGGTTTCAGATTTACCACTTATGCGACATGGTGGATACAGCAAAGCATGATACGTGCTTTGACTAATTATGGTAGAACTATTCGTCTTCCTGTCCATATAATAGAACGAATTAACAAACTAAACAAGGCAATAAAAGATTATGAAAAGAAGCACAAAATTGCTCCAAGCATGGAGGAAATAGCAAAGGAAACATCAATGTCTATAGAGAAAGTTTATCAAACATTTGAGCTTTCTCAAAGTTTAATTTCGTTAGATATGCCTGTCAGAAATGATGACGAGCGAGACCATGTTATTGATATTGTGAAAAATAAAAGCACCGTTTCGCCAGAAGATGAATTTTTAAATCAAGCGATAAGAGAAGAGATTGACGAGGCTTTGAAAACTCTTAAACCAAGAGAGGCGGAGATAATTAGGCTTAGATTTGGATTAAATGATGGCACAATTCATACTCTTGATCAGTTAGGTAGAATATTCGGCATTACACGGGAGAGGGTTCGTCAAATAGAGAAAAGAGCCATTATGAAGCTTCGCCACCCAAAACGATGTGCAAAATTAAGAGAATTTGCTGAATAAAGATTGGGTGGATTACCAAAAAGGAGGTGAGCTTTGGGATAATCAAGTAAAAATAGTTAGGAGATTACAAATATTTTTCAATTTCACAAAATTTTTAAATGGAGGAAGGTCAAAAAATGAAAAAAACATTGTTTATCATTGTTTTTGCTTTGTTTTCAATTGCTTGGGTATTTTTATATGCGGATCAGGTTATCTATGTAGAATCATCCAGTTTTGACAAATCACTGAGCCAATTTGGCGTTGAGGTCAAAGGCAACAAATGGGTAGAAACTGTGGAAAAAGGGGCAATTAATGGCACTGCATTAGGCGGTCCGGGTGATAATAACCATTCTGCTGATGGTGGAGAGCCTTATATCGTTATAAAACTGCCTGTGAAAGTCAAAGCTGGTGAATCTACTGCGGATAAAAAGGTATGGGCTGCTTGGGCTAGACTCTATGAACCACAGGCGATAATTGACGCTACCAATTATAATTCATTCTTTTTAAGGACAAGTGCTGATGCCAAAAATTGGACACCTGCTACTCGTGGGGATACAAGTCTAAGATGGAACGACCCAGGGGCAATGTTTCCTGACAGTATAAACGGAGTTGATATACTATTTACAGATGTTGGGAAAGCTATGCCTTGGTTCTGGGAAAAGCATTCAGCCAATGGTCAAAGCACAATTGATCCTGTTTTAGCTGTTGGTGATAATTACATAGAGATCGGAATTAGAGAATCCGACCCTGTTAATTATCCGAGAATAGATGTAATTTGCCTCAGAAACGACGGCAAGCAACCATCTGATAAAGAAGTTCCGCAATATCTATCGCCTGTCAGCCCAGGTGGAAAACTAACTTGGACATGGGGAAGAGTAAAATCTCTCCGTTAATTTATCAATAATGAGTGATCAGTAATGATTGTTCAGTAGCGAGTGAAAAGTGCTTGATTCTCAGTGCTTTAACTCGTTACTGACTAATTACCGATGAAATGAAAAGATTTAGCAATGCCAAAATTAATCATTGATGGAATATCTTATGACTTTCAGCAAGGG